>PWVU01000102.1 GCA_003561715.1 Candidatus Kaiserbacteria bacterium
CCCTCAAAAATTTCCCCGCGATATTTCATCAGGCCAATGTAAAAAATATTTTGTAGGACACTCTGCACATTACTCAATGCTATCTCTTTACCGAGATTGCCACGCAAGTTGTGTTCTCTGCACCAATTTGCGAGAGAATGAAGCGTATAGTTTCCGGTGGCGTACATTTCAAAAAGTTTCCTCACTTTCGGAGCTTTCTCGCTATCAACATCAATCCTTCTAGTTTTCGGATTATTGATGTATCCCACCGGAGCCCAGCCGGGCCATACGCCGTTGCGGATTTTCTGCCGCAAGCCACGCTTCACATTTTCTCGCAAATTATCTACAAAATATTTTGATTGACCAAAAGCGATGTTCAACATGAATAAACCTTGTGGTGTCGCCTCAAACCAAAAGGTGGGAAATTTGAGGGACTTAATCAAGCCGCGATCTACGAAGTGAATTATTTTACCGCCGTCTACTGAATTGCGTGCAAGGCGGTCGGGGTGCCATGAAATAATCCCGTCTGCTTTTCCTCTCTCAATCAATGACAACATTTCTGCGAATTTAATTCGCCCAGGTTCTTTTGCGGTTTTCGCCTCCTCAAAGGAGGCGACAATTTCAAGTTTTTCTTTGGCGGCATACTCTTGCAACTCTACGAGTTGCGCTTCAATACTTAAAACTTGTCTATCATCATCCTCGGTAGATTTTCTTGCGTAAAGTATGTATTTCATAAGTTTAAGAAATTAAGGATTAAAAAATTTCTTCCCCCAAAATGCGAAATCGTGAATTCGTTTTTACCCCCAAAATTGAATACAAATTAGTCGCCGAGCGAAGCGAGGCGAACCAAAACTCTTTGACTTTTCCTTTCTGGTGCAGTATTCTTGAATTAGTCCGAACACATTTCGCCGCCTGCGGCGGCGAGGAAGTCCCCCCGCGAAAATTCGGAAAGGCGGCGAAGCCGCACCGCTCAAAACCGTAAAAGAACCCATAGAAAAACATCGGCTCGAACCATATTTTAATTTTGGGGAAGAAAATTTTTTAATCAAAATCATAAAATCTATTATTAATAATTAACCAACAAATTTATGAGCATCGAAAATCCATTCAGCAATCCTCCGCAAGAAACTCCGAAACCGGAGGAAGAAAAACAAGAACAACCAAAACCAGAAAATCCGGAAGTTTTGCCAGCTACAGAAAGCGTAGAACGCGCCGAGTTTACGCCGGAGGAAATTGAGGAAGCGCGCCAAGAAATGGAGGCGGAGCTATTAGAACAAAAGAAAGTAGAAATTATTTCTAAAGCCGCCATGGACGGATATAATGAAGATGTAAATAAAATGGTTGTCGCGATAAACCGAAGCATAGGCGGACGTGCCGAGAGCATGAGTGTTTGGGAGGGTATGCGACAACAGCTGGCGCGTTCTGCTAAGCAAGAAATGTCCGGAGTGATTGGTAAAATTAAAAGTGAAGCAGACCCAAATTCTCTGCTTGGAAAAATTTCAGAGTCAATTAACCAAGATGTTTTTGAGGGTCCGCGCCAAGGCATGAAAATCGCAGAAGCGATAGACCGCAACCCAGAAGCATCTCTCATGGGGTTAATTAGAGAACGTGGCGCAGAACTGACCGGAAAGGAACTCGAAGATGTTGAAGCGGCGTTAAAGCTTGTTGCTCTTAATGCGCAGCACAAATTTTTCTCTTGGCAACATTCTGACCAATTAGAAAGCGTTATCGCCGCGCAAGAGGAACTGATAAAAGTTAATGACGAATTTGACCCAGCGCGAGCAGGATTTTTTGAACTTAGACAAGTTGTTGAGAATGGGTTGGCTTCCATAAAATTAGATTTCAATAGTAAACCGAATTATCGCTATGCCTCTCCAGAATTTGCAGTCCGACAAGGCGACCTTTATCGAATGCTTTCGGGATTGAGCAAAATTGAAGCGCGGCAGTTCTTGAAAGACCATGATATTGATTTGGAGCAAGGTTCTGAATCTGAATAGGATTTAATGCCGCCAAAGAAAAACTTGAAATTGTCAGCGGTGCGGCTTCGCCGCCTTTCCGAATTTTCGCGGGGGGACTTCCTCGCCGCCGCAGGCGGCGAAATGTGTTCGGACTAATTCAAGAATACTGCACAGATTAGTAAGGGATATGTGTGGAAGAAGACTTTCAGGATGTTGCTTCTAAGCGGTACTAGACATCGGGTTTCAGTTGTCGGTATGGAAGTGGCGCATAAGAACTCTGTGTCTATACGATGGTTTCTATGTATTCGCGGATAGTCATTAAAGTGGGCACCAATGTGCTGACCGACAACAAGGGCGGGCTTGATCACACAAGAATCGGGCATCTTGTCGAACAAATCGCCGCAATTCGCCGCATGGGCTGCGAGGTTATTGTGGTTACCTCGGGTGCGGTCGGGGCAGGGCGCGCGATCATGGGGGGTGATATCGCGACAGAAACCATTGCGGACAAGCAAGTATATGCGGCGGTCGGGCAGGTGGCGTTGATGAACGTGTATACGGAACATCTTGCACATCATGGAATTCGATCGGCGCAGATATTGGTGACGAAAGAAGATTTCAGAGATCGGGTGCACTATCGAAATATGGAGACCTGTTTCCTGAATGTGTTGCGAGACAATGTGGTGCCGATCGTCAATGAGAACGATGTGGTCGCGGTCAAGGAACTCATCTTTACCGATAATGATGAACTCGCGGGTCTGGTCGCACTCCAGCTTGATGTGGATGCCGTATGCATCCTCTCCAGTGTGGAGGGCGTTATCGCCGGTGATATCAGTGATCCGCATGCGCACGTCATTCCCGAAATACGACACGATGCGCTCCGCTCTGCCGAGGCGTATGTGACCGCCGATACGAGCGGAGGCGGTCGAGGCGGCATGCTGACCAAATTTGCGATGGCACGCAAGATGGTATCCGCCGGTATTACGGTCTACATACTTAATGGGAAGCGAGACGGATGCGTTTTGGATATCTTTGGTGGTGAACCGCGGGGAACGCAGTTTGTACCGCACAAAAAAGTGTCGTCGCGCAAACGCAGAATTGCACATGGCGACAGCCTTGCCGCGGGAACCATCGTCGTCAACAGAGGGGTTGTTGGGCAGATCTTTTCTGACAAGCATGTGCTGAGTCTTCTGCCTGTGGGTATCGTTTCGGCATCGGGAGATTTTAAAAAAGGTGATATGGTAAAGGTTGCCGGACCGGAAGGGAAAGTGATCGGTTGCGGTATCGTCAAGACCGACACCGCAACCGTAATTGCACTCGCCGGTCAGAAAGGCGGCAAAGCCGTCATTCACTACAATGATCTGTTTATCTACTGAAGTGAGAGGGGCGGGGTTATCGGTGGCAAGGACACTCTGGTGGTGAATGCGATTGTGTTGGGGCATTGTTGTGCAGAGCTGGTAGGATTGCAAAAAATGCACAATCATCTATACTCTTGTGCACGGGAGAGAAGGGCGATTAGCTCAGTTGGTAGAGCGCCCCGTTTACACCGGGATGGTCGCAAGTTCGAGTCTTGCATCGCCCACAGCAACATAGTTGAAACAAAACGCAAGCAAAACCCAATATGGACGTCGCAATCGCCATGCTATACTCCCCGCATGGCAGAACCATTTTCGGGCGATGACAAGGCGGTCAAGATCTTGTGTTTTGGCGACAGTATTACATTTGGCGCATGGGATACCCAGGGTGGCTGGGTCGATAGGTTAAAGCGAACGGTATTTCAAAAAAGTATAACCTCCGAACTTCGGTACTGGGGAACGGTGTCAAATGAAGGTATTTCGGGCGATACATCGGAAGATGTGCTGAAGCGACTCAGCAGGGAATTGGAAAGCAACACGTGGCCCGGTGAAGAGCTCACGATACTCATTGCCGTGGGTACGAATGATAGCGCTGAGCGCATGAAGACCGGTGAGCCGTGGATACCGCTCGATGACTATCGTAAAAATATGCACGCGATAGCGGAGGTCGCGCGGTCACACGCTCAAAAGATCGCTTGTCTCGGTACCACGCCGGTCGATGATACCAAGACCATTCCCACATTGTGGGATCCTGAGTGGCGATACATGGATGCGCGCTCCAAAGAGTATGAACGTGCTTTGCAAGACGTATGCGAGGCGGAGCGTGTACCGTTCCTTTCCCTACGCGAAGCGCTTGCTGATCACGATCTCGATGCGATCTTGTATGATGGGTTGCATCCCAACGACTTAGGACATCAGTTGATATATGAGCATGTATATCATTGGCTTGAGGGGCGAGAGTGGGTGTAGAGATTTCGCTACCAATACGCGAGTCGTACAGCCCTCTATATGTTCGCTTCCGCAGTGCCGTGGGATACCTGTAATGATGCGAAACAATGTATGTCAAACAATCGCCTATTCACCGGAACCGCCTGCTATTACGCGAAGTATCGCGCGGGATATCCGCAGGAATTTTTTGACTTTGTGATAAAAACATTCGAACTAAAAGGTGACGGGCGACTGCTCGATGCCGGATGTGGTACGGGGCAGATCGCCTTTCCTCTTGCGCAGCATGTCGCCGAAGTCGTTGCACTTGACCCCGAAGAAGAGATGCTTGCTGAGGCGAAACGACAAGCGAAACAAGCGGGCGCTTTGAATATCTCATATGTGCAACGCAAGGCGGAGGATATTTCAGCTGATCTTGGCACCTTTCGTCTCACGACGATGGGCGCGTCGTTCCATTGGATGGAGCAAGCTGTTGTACTCCAAAAGATATATGCAGTGACCGAGCGGCGGGGCGGCGTGGTGATCGTTAGCGACTCATCATCACCGTGGCGAGATGCGGATGCCGAGCGCTGGAAAGAAGTGCGCAAAGAGCTTGTGCAGAAATATCTCGGCGAACAGAGACGCGCAGGAGACCGTCACTACACGAAGCCGCAAGAATCATTCGAAGATCAACTCAACGAATCCCCGTTTGGGAGATATGAGGAGTGGACACATGATTACGAGCGAACGTGGTCACTTGAGGCGGCGATCAACTTTCTCTACTCGACTTCTTTTGCCTCGCGCAGATTGTTCGGCGACCGGCTCGAAGCATTCGAGAACGAGCTTCGAGAAGCCTTGCTGGCACTCGAACCCGCGGGAGTGTTCAAAGAACAAGTTCGTGTGCAAGCATTGTTTGCGAGAAAAGCCTAGTTATATAACAAGTATAAAGTCTATGAAGCCCGACCTCGTGAATTAATGATTTAATCGAATGCAGACACACTTTTTTAAGACAACATCATCTATTACAGATGATGTTGTCATAGATAAGAAAATTCTCTCAAGACCTCCTCGTCTAGCCAGAAGGCTCGCTACAGCAGTGATGGTATACTACTCATCATGAATGAGCGAGGTTCTCAAACCCATGGAGAGACTGACCCTGAAATGCTTGCTGATATAGAAGAAGCAAAAAGTTTTATGCGTTCGCAAGGTCTCATGTATCCAGAGGAGCGACTCGCACTTGTTTCCGAGATACTCAATCCTGAAGAAAAAGAGCGGCTGGAAAGACTCTCTATCAGACTGAATATGCTTGATACGGCACTATTGCGTACTCCTGAAATGCAAATGTTACAGGGGCGTGTGCAACTTGCAGGGCGCGGGAATCCAGATACGTATGGTGATTCGGTGCAACTAAGGCCGTTTCATAATCGACTTGAACACTCGCAGGTACTTTCGATACTCGGGCGCGTTGCCGCTATAAAAGCGGGACTTGAAGATGATGAAGTACTCGCACTCGCAGCCTCAGCGTTGTTGCATGACGTCGGACATTGCGCGTATGGTCATGTTGGTGACGAATTTTACAAGAAGAAAGGAGGACTTCCGCATGAGGAGCGAAGCGTCAATATTGTGAAGGAAAAAATGACGGATGCGTTGGATGAGGTGGGAGTAGACTCCTCCAAGGTGATTGAGGCAATACGTGAGAAGGGAGTAGTGGGGTCACTGCAGAGTACGCTTGATACGCTCGCGTATCTTATTCTCGATAGTGCTATGCTACAAGATTCCCGGTACGAGGACCACGGACACTCTCTCTTGCAAAGTATCAAAGGTATCGACCGAATTACAAATCATGTCATAGTTTCCGATATCGCGCCCTGGCAGGAATTGCTTGAGGCACGCGCTCGGTATATGCAAGAAATTATTTACCATCCCGATAACAAGAGAGTGGACGAAGCGATAACGCAACTCCTTCGTATCGCAATAGAAAAAGGGTATCTAGCCGAAGACGAGTTGCTTACTGCCAGTGACCAAGGGTTACAGATGCGTTTTCAGAGTTTGGTCCAACCGGATACAAACGCTGCTTTAATGGGCGGAAGACATGATACTGAGCCACAGCTTAGTGAATATAAAGACCTCTACCAGTGCGCGCAGGGTATTCTGCCGGAAGGCTGGAGTCGTAAAGTATTTGACACTGAGGGTAAAGCTAATGAATATGTAGCCTCATTACCTGAGAGTGCCATAGAGCGATCAATCATAGTTCGTCCATTATGATAAGTATACTAAAAAGCGTCTGACAGTAGCGATACAGGATCCGACCACTCAAACCTTGATTCCACAGACTTTGCAAGCAAAAACGGTCTCTCTACGAGATGAAGATACTAAATATGTTGTGTATGCACCTGGAGCATGATCGTGATGATCTAGTGTCGCGAACCTAGTATATGTATGAAGCAGATCGAATTGGTCATTCATGGAAATGTGCAAGGGGTATTCTTTCGCGACTTTGTGTGCAAGGAAGCCGAAGCACTGTGCATTGCGGGATGGGTACGCAATGAGCCGGACGGCACGGTGCGCGTGGTTGCGCAAAGCGGCGAGGCATTTCTGAAAAAATTCGCCAAGCGCATTGAGCGAGGCACTGATCTTTCAAGAGTTGATTTTGTGTCGATGGTGTGGCAATCGCCGGCTGAAACCTTTACGGGGTTTGAGATTGTTCAATAAATACGTACACTAGGAGCATTGTCTCGCCGCCATCCTTGGGTCGGTGATATGTATACCGTAACCATTCATTCATCATCTCATGACCTCATCAGATCATACTCCCCGGTGTGTCGGCATCATTATGGACGGCAATCGACGCTGGGCGAAGGAGCGCGGACTGCCCACGCTCGAAGGACATCGGCAGGGCGGCAACACACTTGAGCGCATTGCACAAGCGGCGCATGACGCAGGGGTTGACACCCTGATCCTCTACGCCTTTTCAACCGAGAACTGGAAGCGTTCGCCCGAAGAGGTGTCCTATTTGTTGGAATTGATGCATACGTACCTTACCGATCACGCCGAATCGCTTCTTAAGAATGGTGCGCGATTTCGGGTGATCGGCGATCGCAGTCGATTGCCGCAAGACATACAAGAGAAGATCGATGCGCTTGAGGAGCGTACCAAAGATGCCGAGGGAGGCACGATCGCATTTGCGGTCTCCTACGGCGGGCGTACCGATCTGGTGCAAGCGGTCAATACGCTCATTAAGAAAGGTGTGACCGAGGTGTCCGAAGAAGATATTTCAAATGCGCTGTGGACACACGACCTTCCCGACCCTGACCTGATCATTCGCACTAGTGGTGAACGACGACTCTCCAATTTTCTCACCTGGAATAGCGTATACGCCGAATTGTTCTTTACCGATACGTATTGGCCTGATTTTTCAAACGAGGAGTTCAACGCGCTCCTTGCCGAGTATGCAACACGCGAACGACGTCGCGGAGCGTGACCTATGAGCCGAGAACAAAACCTTTTCGACCAACTCAAACCGTATCAGGAGCGGATCGATACCGCCCTGCGAGCTGAGTTCGACGCATTGCCTGACTACCGGCTCTACGGTATGTTGCGCTACTTTATGGGATTTGCCGATGAGGAATTACGACCGACCGCGGGGTATGGTGGCAAGCGTTTTCGCTCGATGCTCACACTTGTGCTTGCGGACGCCTATAATGTCTCAGAGAACGCGCTTCCGCTGGCTACCGCGCTCGAGCTGTTTCATAATTTCACCCTCATTCATGATGATATAGAAGACAACGATGAAGAGCGACGCGGGCGCCCGACGGTGTGGAAGCTGTGGGGCGTGCCACACGCGATCAATGCGGGCGATGCACAGTTGCTTTTGGTAAGCGAAGTGCTGACGCGCGGATGCGCGCCATTGGGTCCCTCGGGGTACTCCTTGATGGAGCATATGTTGGGTGTATGTCGTGAGGTGGCGGAAGGGCAGTATCTTGATTTTACCCTTGCAGAAATGAGTTTGGGTGATGCGTCTGTAGACGAATCGATCTACTTTGACATGCTTACTAAAAAGACCTCGGTATTGGTCGCACTGGCGGCAGAGATACCGGGTATCCTTGCGGAGTGTACAAAAGATGAGCAAGAAGCGCTGTGGGCGTATGGGTTACATCTCGGCATCGCGTACCAGTTGTATGATGATTGGATGTCGATATGGGGAACCCGGGATGTGACCGGCAAGCAAGCATTGGGTGATCTGAAAGAAAAGAAAAAGACGTTACCGGTCTTGCGTGCGCGCGAAGCTTTGACGGGCGGTGATCGTGCACGATTGATCGAGCTGTATGGATGCGCGGGTGCCTTGCAAGATGCGCAAGTGCAAGAGGTCAAGGTGTTGCTTGAAAGCGCCGGTGTGCAGGCGGCGGTGCACACAAGTATCGCTGATTATCGTACCAAAGCCCGGAGTGCGGTCGATACACTCTCGGTTTCCGATGAGAACAAACGGATGTTGAGGGCGATTGTTGATACGCTGGTGCCGGAACCACCAACCGTGTAACGATACCGAGTCGTGCGGAATGTGTGTATAGTACAACCTATGCAAGATAGTGTGATCATATATGAAAGCGATTCAATTATCGCGATCAACAAGCCCGCGGGGTTGTTGATCCATGAGGATGGACGCAACGACGTGCCGACCCTCGTTGATTGGATTCGTGCTCGCTATCCGGAGTGTGTCGGAGTAGGAGAGCCGATGCGTTTGCAAAACGGTACCGAGATCGATCGCCCCGGCATTGTGCATCGACTTGATACGGATACCTCAGGTGTGTTACTTATTGCGCGCACAGCGGAGGCGCACGCGCATCTTAAAGCGCAATTCATGGAGCGCTCAATTCAAAAATCGTACCGCGCATTTGTGTATGGTGTGATCAAGCACGATACGGGCAGTATCGATCGCCTTATAGGTCGGGCAAGTACCAAAAACGGTCCGCCACGGTGGAGTGCGGAGCGCACGGCAAAAGGTACCTTGCGAGAGGCGGTGACCGAGTATCGCGTGCTTGCGCGCGGTGCATCACATACGTATGTCGAAGCATTGCCCAAGACCGGACGCACACATCAGATTCGCGTGCATCTCAAAGCGATCCAGCATCCGATCGTGTGCGATAAGCTGTATGCGCCAAATCGCGTGTGCGCGCTGGGTTTTTCACGTTTGGCGCTCCACGCACACTCTATTGTTTTTAGAGATCTGGAAGGTGCCTTGCTCACCATCGAAGCGCCGTTGCCTGAGGATTTTGAGCGCGCTCGGGGCTTATTACGGTGAGTTACGGCGCGTTGCGTTTTGCAGAAAGCCGTGTTACAGTGTGCGGGCTATGACAACAGAGGTACTTACACCGGTAAATACAGAAAAGCGAAAAGAGATCGGTATTCGTGCGGGCGACACGGTGCGCGTGTGGCAGAAGATCCAAGAAAAAGGCAAGACACGCCTCCAGGCATTTGAGGGCTTGGTCCTGTTCCGCAAGCACGGGGATACTGCGGGGGGCACGTTTACAGTGCGCAAAGTGGCGAGTGGCGTTGGGGTTGAAAAGACCTTTCCGCTCTACTCACCTTCCATTGATAAGATCGAAATCGTAAAGCGCTCCAAGGTGCGCCGCGCGAAGCTCTACTACATTCGCGAGAAAGTCGCCAAAGAGATCCGTCGCGCGATGCGTGGCGCGGTCATGATGGGCACTTCGACCGGCTCGGACATTGCCGAAAAAGAAGCGGCAAAGAAGGCGGCTGAAGAAGCCGAAGCGCAAGCGGCCGCTGAAGCGGAAGCAAAGGTAGCACAAGAGGCAAAAGCGCAAGAAGATGCAGCCACCGCTGAAGAAGTCCCAGAAGCGCTAGCTGAGGCGGAAGAAGCGTCTACTGAAGAAGAGAAAAAGTAAGGTGTGCAATACGTTTTCAATTTGTTGATATTGAAAAAAGAAAAAGCGCAGACGCGCTTTTTCTCATGACGTATGCTTGAATACGTGCTCCATTTCAGGCATACTTGAGGTCGTTGCCCAGGTGGTGAAATTGGTATACACGCTACCTTGAGGTGGTAGTGGCCGCAAGGCTGTGCAGGTTCAAGTCCTGTCCTGGGCACAAAAGAAAAAATCCGCTTTGCGGATCTTTTCTTTTGTGCCCAGAGCAAGCAAACTACTTTGCTTGCGAGACAGGGCTTGAAGAGGTTGAGTATATCGCACGGAGCGAAGCGAGTACGATACGAAACCTGTACCGTTCATGTAATGAAAAAGATTCCTGTCCTGGGCAAACTGCTTTGCTTGCGGGACAGGACTTGAAAACCTTTCAGATATTTTTGAGAAGCTCTGCTTTGAGAAAATCTGAAAGGTATACCGCTCTCGTAGGGAGAAAGACTCCTGTCCTAGTACCCCACTAACTTAATTTTGAGTCCCTATACTTAAACTTCTTCCGCGCCTGCTTCACGGTAAATGTCCAATTGATGGTCGCACGTGTTTCATTCCGCTCACGCACACAGTGTGCC
>PWVU01000006.1 GCA_003561715.1 Candidatus Kaiserbacteria bacterium
AACTCAAGTCATCTACGGTACATACACCTCCTCGATCTTCTCGACCTCGCCATCTGTGTTGAGCGTAAGTGTATACGGCAAGCTATCCCAATGCGCGTCTTCGTTGGTAATGAGGGTAACGGTATGTTGGGGTCTGACCCCAGATCCCCCTCGCCCATCTGGCCATCGTGATTTGTCTGCAATAGCAAATGCCAATGATTAGGCATCAGTGTGTAAGTGAGAATGCGTATCCCGAAATTCTCCACCGCTTCTGCAAGATAATACTCAAACGCGCGATAGTGATCGTCGTGCTCGAACATTCCGAAGCGAGCGTTTGCGCGGTTGAGTACGTGGTAGCAGTAGCCGCTGATGTCGATGCGAGGAGCGCGGGCCATATGTAAAAACTATACCACAGAAATGTGGGCTATGTTGGGGTCTGACCCCATTTCCTCCTGCTATGTTGGGGTCTGACCCCATTTCCTCCTGACCCCATTTCCTCCATTTCTCCCATTTCCCCATTTCCCCTAGTTGACTATAATTTCCTCTTTTTTTATGCAACACGCAAAATCCCCGCGACACCTTATGGTGTGCGGGGATTTGCACTCTACACTACACTATATTCTTCCAGCAAATATTCATCGAATGATGAATATTATTATTCATTACTGATTTACCGAAGCAAAACCAGTACGGAATTCTTCTTCTGGAGAGAATGCGTGAGGAGTCTGATTGGTTGGTGTACCAGGAGCATCACCGAACTCAATGCTGTCCATCTGAAGACGATACGCTCCAGGAACAATGCCCAGGCTAGGTGTAAAGGTGGTTCGATACGTGAATCGACGTGTCTGACCATCAGTTAGTCGGAAGGTGCCAGATTCGACTGTCGCATTTGAAGTCAAAGTACGAGGCGAAGAGGTACCAGTACCGGGAGTAATTGGATTGTTGGTATCGTCAAGGATCGTCTGGTTGATCGCTGTTGCGCCAGACTGAGAAACGTAGAAGGTGTCATCGAACGCCGTGACATCAAATACGACCTCAAAGTCAATAATGTCTCGATCCGCGCTACCAATAGTGATTGTTCGAACCGTTTGATTGGTTGAAACAACCTCCGCAAAGATACCCTGCGATACCAAAGTGTGCTGGTTACCAATTGCCGTACCGATTCTGTCGGTTGTATCGAGTTGCAAACCATTTGCGAGCTCAAGGTTGGCCGCAGCGCGATTTGCGACGGTAATTGCCGCCTCAACTCTTTCGCCATCAGTGTACGTTGAACCAGATGTGCGCTTTAGATCAAGTAATACCCGACCTGTTACTCGTTCGCCTTCACGAAGGTGGATTTCCTCATCGCGATCGACGAGATCAAGTACTGCTACACCCGAAGTACCTGTAATATCGCTGAGACGATCACCGCTCTTGAATCGATCATAGGTAGTATTGTCAATCTCTACACGAACACGATCAATAACGTTAGTCACATCTGCCGTTAGGGTCTCAAGCGTTATAGGGAGCTCACGAATCAATACGTCAACATCCCGCGCTTCGAGCTCAAACACAAGCACTGCGACATCGCGAGTTACGCTAGTGTCACTCACCTTGATAGTTGATGCTGCGGGATTACTTGAGTCAAGACGAATGCGGAAGTCACCAGTGCTACCGAGCGCTTCTACGTCGAACTCAGAGAAATCACCTGCTGCGTCGCTTCCCGCAAACTGATCGAGTCCTGCACCATCACGTGCACGAAGACCTCTGTCTTCTACACGAACGCGCCACTTTTGATCAAGTTTCTGGCTGTCAATAGTGTCGCGAACCGTAACACCTACGTACATCTCAGGTAAATCACCCTCGAAGAACGGAAGGTTCAAGTTTGCAAAGCGCATGCGGTACACATCACCCGTAACACGACTCCAGTCTGTACGACGATCTGCATCGAGTTCAGCCACCTTCTCGCCGTCATGCCAAAGGGATACTGATCTGAATGTTCGCCACGGATCTCGCTCACAAACGCCAGCACCAGCTGAACAGGTTGTGATTGATTGACCTTCAAACGTCACATCAAGACGATTGATAATCACATCACCATCGCGAACTTCAAACTCAAAACCAAATACCGCCTCGTCACGATCACCTTCTTCAAGCTGTTCGTTTGAAGGAGTTGCGAGAACGCGGTAATTTGCCAAGTCAGCCTCACGATCGCTCATGCCCGGAGTCGGGTCAACCGGATCTACCGGATCGGTCGGATCTACCGGAGGCGCAGGTGGTGTCGGAGGTGTCGGAGGTGTTGCGCACAATTGATTCATGTGCGAAACGGTTGCCGCACCAACGAAACCGGTGCCCGCGGTGAGTCCCAGCGGAGTGAGAATCTCAGCTGCGTACATGTTCTGGTAGGCAACGACCGCACTGCGGGTTGCAGGACCGAAGAACATGGTCTCCATGCCGGGAGAACCAGCACCCGACGCCGCTACCTGGATGCCAGGAACAGAGTTGAGGAACTGCTGGAGTGCCATGACCTGTGCGCTTGATGCGCCCTGACTCATGGTGCCGGTAAAGGGTGTTGCAGGGCATTCGAGACCGCTTGGTGCAGTAGGTGTTGTTGGAGCCTGCTGTGCCACGACTGCGCGTGCTTGATCTGCTTTGTCTCCTTCGATGATCTCAAGCGCAATGAAGAGCTCGACCAACTCGGAGAGGGTCACTGCGTGCGCGCGCTGAGTAGCGAGTGCGAAGAGTGAACCTGTGACGAGAGCCAATGCGACGATAGCCGCAGAGATCTTCGTCAAAGAAGTTGTTGTTTGACTAGTCATATCTATTACTAAATCTGGTTAATTCGCGTGAGGGGTGCGTTAGGTATAACGACTAATAATTCCCTTCGCGCGAATTGTTTTGTCTCCTGCGTATGGGGTGAACCCTGCCCGCAGGGAGACGTACTAATAATCTGACTGCGTATGTTTGCCACCGGTGACACGCAGGGCGCAGGTGCGACCTGCACACCGTGCGTTTTTTGACGCTACATATTTATATGTATGCAGGCAGGATACCTACTTACACATATGATCATGTACGCGTGCTTGCGTCATCGGCAACAAACAAAGTGTCTGACTATTACCAACACATATAAACTTGCACACACCAATTTTCGACCATGGTGCATGCAAATGTTGGTAGCGAGGAATTGATGCGCTCGGCGCCGGTGGGTCGTTGCCGGTTTCTCGTTGCTCGTTTCTTGTTACTGACTCGATCTTTGATCTCGTCAACAAACTGTGTTGAGGCATCGAGGTTCGGGATAGTGCTGCCGGATCGGAAATGTTGTTGCGGTACTTTTACCTGCAACATTTTTTTGCATCGTGTCGACCAAACAGAAACTGTTCGGTGACGTGTTGTTTCGATATGCAGTTGTCAATGAACGGTGGAGCTTTTACAACTCCAAAACCGCAGTGTGCGCAGTCTAATACCGACGCGTTGCGGTTAGGTCACAGTATAGCTGTTTGCGCTCATGAGAGCGAACAAACCGTATGTGGATAAAACCGACCGTGAGCAGAGTAAACGGATGTACCGATACTCGACGCGTGATCGAATCCACTCGCGCCAATTTCTCATACCCTACCCCTTACGTCAATCACTCATGCCACATGTACGTGCCTTTGTGACGCACTTTTAATGACATGCGCGGAGGACCGCTTTGGTCGGGGAAGAAAGGTGTCGCGCGATCCTATACTTTTGGAATACGTCGGCAATCGTCGTAAGTGCTTTACTTGCCTTATGTATCGCGACCTTTGAATCCTGTTGAACCCATTCTTGTGTACGCAATACACGCACACCGGTTCCTAGCATTTAAGACGAGTGCTCTATGAGGCACTTACGTCAAAACACAAGAGGAAAATACTTCGTGGCTTGTGTCAATTTTTTGCGGTAAGCAATTTGTCGGGATTGAAACTGTGTCCGATACACTCAGTACCATAGGACATGCGCTACGCGATCGAATAGGTACTCCACCTGCGCTCCCCTTGTTTCTTAAGGACACCACTTTCCACCATCGACAACAGCTCGCGCTGGAGGGTTTTTTCACTGCAATCGGTAATGACTTCCGCAACGTCTTTGATAGTTATGGCGTCTTTTTTCTGGAGTATGGAAAGAATTTCCAAACGCCTGCTTTTTTGCTTTACCGCAGAGCGCTCGGCTTGCCATTGTGCGCGTTTGTTCTCGGGCGGCTTCTGTTCGGGTGTCTTTTGAGCAGGCGCGGGATGAGGTGCGGGTGTTGGACTATATATGTCATTATATAAGTCACTTTGCTCATGTCTTTTATACATAATGTCTTTTACAGACTCGGGCTGTTGCTTTGCTTCGGTGCGCTCAAGTCTGCGCGCAACCAATGGGTCCGGCATGCTTTGCAGCGGAATGTTACCGGATTGTGTGACACTTCTCGGTCGCGCCACATCTTCAACCGCAAACGAGGTTCTGTGCAATCGGACAGTGGTGTTCTGCTCATTGAGTATTGTTTCGGTCTCTTTCTCAATGTAGGCTATCAGATCGAACAATTCTTCCCGCACTATGCGCGCATTCATGGACGATATGACCCGCGCGAGTGCGGCGGTTGCCAGATACACCTCAAGCGTTCGCAGTTCGTCCTTGATCTTTATGATCGTGTCTTCTGTGTGCGTGGTGCGAGACGATTGCAACGCAAGTGCCGCTTCCAGTATCGGGTACGTTTTTTTACGGACACTGTCCGCCATATCTACATTGTCTTTTATAATATCGCACAGGACATGGACCGTTGATACCAGGCGCTCGACTTTTCGGACAATATAAAAGACGGCTTCTTGTTTGGTGGTAGAGGCTGTATTGTCTTTTTGTTCAGGGGGCATGATGGGCTTTTGTGGCTTTTTTCGTCACCCTCGTGTCGCGTTGAAAGTATGTCCATTATATGCACACATTTTGCATGCACAACTCTTCGTGTGCGCAATTATGTGGTGTGCTTATCGCGTTCTTGGTTTTGCTCTTTTTTCACGTCACATGAGTGGAGTGATATCTGCTTCACTGGTATACTTGCTCTACGCATGGCACGAAAAAAGAAGGATGAAAAGGGGTTCTCCAATCCGTTCGCCGATCTGAAAAAAGAAACGGTGCGCGGGATCTTTGCGGTGGTCTTTTTTGTGATCGCGCTTTTTTTTGTGCTCTCGGCATTCGATCTCGCCGGCGTTGTCGGACGGTATGCCAAAAGCGGCGTCAGCTTTCTTTTTGGCGTGGGCTATTACTTGGTACCGGTGATGCTGGTGATGCTCGCGCTCTCGCTCTTCAAGGAGTATGAAGAGCGCAAAATCGGTCTTATAAAAGCGCTCTCGTCGGCAACCTTTTTGATCGCAGGGCTTGCACTCATCGAGTTGCTTGCCAATGGGCGGGGAGGGATCGTAGGCAATATGATTGCGGGTCCCATGATGAAACTCTTCGACATGTGGGCGTCTCTTATTGTGCTTGCGGGTCTTTTGGTCGTTTCGATCATGGTCCTCTTCGATACGCACCTTCGCTTCTCACTGCCTGCACTCTCACTCCCCTCGTTCAAGCGATCGAAGGAAGAAGAGGATGCGGGGATAGAAGATACCGAGGAAGTATATGAGGAGGAGGAAGACGGTGCTGAAGAAGAGCCCGAGGAGGAAGCGGGGGCGGAAGAAGATGAAGACGCCAAGGAAACAGACGAGGAAGAGGAGCCGGAAAAAGAGCATAAGAAGGCCAGCGAGCGTCTTAAAGACATGCTGGGTCTTGGCAGTAAAAAAGATGTGCCTTCGATACTTGAGGAGTTCAATCCTCCCCCACTCTCGATCCTTGAGCGCGATAAAGGAAAGCCCGCCAGTGGCGATACCAAAGCCAATGCCAACCTCATTAAGCGCACCCTGCACAATTTCGGCATTCGCGTCGAGATCGACGAGATCAGCGTCGGACCGACCGTTACGCGCTACGCACTCAAGCCTGCCGAAGGTGTACGTATCTCACGCATCACCTCACTCCAGAGTAATCTGGAAGTCGCCCTTGCCGCCTCCCCTATTCGCATCGAGGCACCTATCCCGGGGAAGTCGCTTGTGGGTATCGAGGTGCCCAACAAGAGCACCAGCTCGATCAGTTTGCATTCTCTCTTGGGCAGCCCGGATTACTCTGAAAGCCCGAAGCCGCTGTTGGTAGCGCTCGGGCGCGATATCACCGGCGGTGCGCACTACGCCGACATTGCCAAGATGCCCCACGGGCTCATTGCGGGCACTACCGGAAGCGGTAAGTCGGTCACTATTCACGCGATCATTCTCTCACTCCTCTATCGCAACAGTCCGCACAATTTGCGTTTCATCATGATCGACCCCAAGCGTGTCGAGCTTACGCACTACAATAAGATCCCACACCTGCAGACCCCGGTCATCACCAAAGCAAAGCAGGCGATCCTCGCGCTCAAGTGGGCAGTCGATGAGATGGAACGCCGACTCACTGTGCTCGAAACCGAAGCGGTACGGGATATTGCGTCATATCATCAAAATGTACTCCAGCCGGCTTTGAAAGAGTTTGAGCGTAAAAAGCGCAAACTCGAAGCGGAGGGTGAGGAGCTTTCGGACGAGGATTACACCTCCCTTCCCGAAACGATGCCGTATCTCGTGATCGTTATTGATGAGCTTGCCGACCTTATGACCGCCTACCCGCGCGAGCTTGAGGCAGGTATCGTACGTCTTGCACAGATGAGTCGTGCGGCGGGTATTCATCTCCTTCTTGCGACCCAAAGCCCGCGCGTGAATGTTATTACCGGTCTTATTAAAGCGAATATCCCGACACGTCTTGCGCTCAATGTGAACTCGCAGATCGACTCACGCACCATTCTCGATACCGGCGGCGCTGAAAAATTGTTGGGGCGCGGCGATATGCTCTATCTTTCGGGGGATAGCGCCAAACCGGTGCGATTACAAGCCCCCAATGTGACTGAGCCGGAGATCAAGAAAGTGGTGAATTACCTTGCCAAGCAAGATCTTACCCTGCTTTCTACCGGTATCGACTTGTCAGAGGTCGAGGCGAATGCGGGCAATGGAGTGTTTGCGGGTTCCTTGGAAGGTGATGGCGAGGGTGGTGACGATAGTAAATTCAATGAAGCGAAGCAGGTGGTCATTGAGAGCGGCAAGGCATCGACCTCATTCTTGCAACGCAAGCTCGGCGTGGGATACTCGCGTGCCGCAAAACTGATTGATCTTTTGGAAGAGCGCGGCATTATCGGGCCACAAAACGGCTCCAAACCGCGCGAGGTATTGATAGGACCGGGGGAGGATATCAGTGATGATGGCGACTACACGGACGAATACGACAGCCAGGACGATGGAGATGAGGAAGAGGATGACGAACGAACGCGCGCATGACCGAAACCCCTATCTCGCGTATACGGCTTCTTATCGGCACACTTATCGCTATACTTCTGGCTGGCTATGTACTCTTCCAAGCACGGCATGTGATACGTGGCCCTATTTTGACCATCGAGTATCCCCCCGACATGGCGGTGATCGAAGACTCGCACATCACCGTGCGCGGCTCCACCAAAAACACCGTGAATCTGCTGATATCGGGGCGCAAGGTATTCGTCAATGAAGAAGGGGTATTTGAAGAGACTATTCCCCTTCTACCCGGCTACACGATCATGACCATCGAAGCGGAAGATCGATACGGGCGACCTGTTGCGCGAGAGTTTACCTTGATGCGGGTCAACTAACGAGACGTGCTATACTTTGAGGTATCTATAGACTTAATATACAACCACTATGGCAAAAAAAGTCACACCAAAAAAAGAAGACGGCGTTGAGATCGACTCGGCACTTAAGGCGATCAAGGCAAAGTTTGGGGATGAGTCGATCATGACTCTGGGCGAGACACGTAAGGTCAACGTTGACGCTATTCCCACCGGTTCGATCGGACTGGATGCCGCGCTCGGCATCGGGGGCTTTCCACGCGGGCGCATCATTGAAATATTTGGACCGGAATCATCAGGAAAGACGACTCTCTCCTTGCACGCAATCGCCGAAGCGCAAAAACAGAACGGCGTGTGCGCCTTTATCGATGCCGAACATGCACTCGATCCGGAGTATGCCAAACGACTCGGCGTAGTGATCGAAGATCTCTTGGTCTCCCAGCCGGATACCGGCGAGCAAGCGCTTGAGATCGTCGAGAGCTTGGTGCGCACCGGCAAGATCGACGTCATTGTCGTTGATTCTGTTGCGGCGCTAACACCGAAAGATGAGATCGAGGGCGATATGGGCGCGCACCATGTCGGCAAACAGGCGCGCCTTATGAGCCAGGCATTGCGCAAACTTACCTCGATCGTTGCGCGCTCCAAGACGATCGTCATTTTCATCAATCAGATCCGTATGCAGATCGGAGTCATGTTCGGCAATCCCGAAACAACACCCGGCGGCAAAGCGCTCAAATTCTACACCAGTGTTCGGCTTGATATTCGGCGCATCGCGCAGATCAAAAAAGGCGAAGAGGTCGTGGGCGGGCGCCACCGTGTAAAGATCGTGAAGAATAAAGTCGCGGCTCCCTTTCGGGCAACCGAGTTCGACCTTATGTACAACGAAGGTATCAGTCGCGAAGGTGAACTCTTAGCACTCGGCGAAAAGTACGGCTTTATCCAAAAATCGGGTGCTTCTTATACGTTCACGCCGCCCGAAGGTGAGGAGGTGAAACTCGGACGCGGGTATGACGCGGCACGCACCAGCCTTAAAGAAGAGAAAAAGACTTCACAGGCACTTACCAAACTCGTGCGCGCAAAATTGGCGGAGCAATAGTGTACGGGCGATGTAGGGTATCGCAACCATCGAGAGCGGTCACGAAAGCTTATGGAAGGAATGAAGTGGAGACGTCTTTTTCTCGCGCATCATACGTACTATACGGACCACATCCCACACCATAAGTACGGCACAGACAAAAAGCGCAAGGGTGATAAGTTTGATCACGAGTGTCGTACCGGTAAGCGCATTGAAAAAAAAGTTGAACATCTCCACAGGAGTCCGGTGTGCAAGCGCGTTGTATATAACAGCGGGCATTGAGACCAAGACCGAGCCCAACCCTGCAAGCGCGGTCGCCGTCACGACCTTAATACCAAACGGACTAAAGATGTGCTTGAGGAGATAGACCCAGTAAACACGTCGCATGATGGCGCGTGATAAGTCGGTCTGGTTGTTGAGATGGGGTTGCATACGCATAGTATAACTTGCTTGCACGTGATAGGTTACCGCATCGAATCGACTGCTTGTCGAAACGCGACCTTCGCGCGATGCATACGTGTCTTGATCGCACCCTCGCTCACCCCTACCCTGTCCGCAATCTCACGCTGAGACAGTCCTTCGAGGAAGTAGAGTTTGAGCGTCTCAGCGAATGCATCCGGCATACGTGCAAACACCGAGACAAGATACTCGCGCAGCTCTTTTTGTTCAAACTGTTGTGATTCCGTATCGGGAAGGATCTCGTATTGCTCGACTGAGAGTACAGCGCTTCGCTCTCGCGCATGCTTGAGTCGCCCATAGCGTGTGAACACCACATTGAGCAGTATGCGGTACGCCCACGATTTGAATGTCGCGCCGGGCACTTCCGTGTATCGCTCACCATACCGGTAGATACGCATAAACGCTTCTTGCACCGCGTCTTCCGCTTCTTCTTCGGAATGCAAGATCGAGCGCGCCTTGCGCAGAAATGCCGCTTCATACCGACGCACCAACTCCGCAAACGATGACGGGTGAGACAGCGCATGTGCCAAGACCGCCTCGTCCGGCAACTCTCGCAGTATTTCTTCGGAACAATCGCTAAAAAACGAAAACATAACCCTAGTGTACGCGTCGTGTCATTTTCTGTAAACCAGCGCTCTCGGCAAAAGGTTACCAGTGCGATGTGATGTTGCCTAAAAGCAGTATTGTCGCTAGAATGGGGCTTCTTGTGTCGTTTTTAGACCTAACCAATACTGTATGGCGCAACTTAACTACAACGAAATACTGCAAGGACGCGTGATCGTGATCGACGACGAACCGTACGAAGTCTTGGATGCGCACGTATTTCGCAAGCAACAGCGCAAACCGGTCAATGCGACCAAACTGCGCAACCTCAAGAGCGGGCGGGTGATCGAGCGCACGTTTCAAGCGGCCGATAACGCGCTGGAGGCCGATCTCTCCAAAAAAGCGGTACAGTTCATCTACGCGCAAAAAGGTGACGCGTGGTTCCATAACGAGGGCGACCCGAAGTCGCGTTTTGCGCTTGCCGAGAGCGTTGTGGGTGATGGATTGAAATATCTCAAAGGTGGTACGGTCGTCGATGCACTCGTGTTCGAGGATGAGGTGATCGGTATCAAGCTTCCTATCAAAGTGGAGCTTGCGGTCACCGAAGCGGCGCCCGCGGTGCGCGGCAATACCGCGCAAAATGCGACCAAAGTCGTGACTCTTGAAACCGGTGCAACCGTCACCGTCCCCCTCTTTATCAATCAAGGTGATGTGTTGCGGGTCAATACTGAAACGGGTGCGTACGTGGAGCGGGTGGAAAAGGCGGGCTAGCGACTAGGCACTAGGCACTAGGATTTAGGCATTAGCTCAACCTTTTTATGCATACTTTGTATACATGCAATACGGCGCGCCATTAGGCGCGCCGTATTGCTAACAACCAGAAACAAGAAACCAACAACGAGTTTCAG
>PWVU01000096.1 GCA_003561715.1 Candidatus Kaiserbacteria bacterium
CCCTAACAAGCCTATGTTGGATCCAAAATTTATACGAGACAATGTTGATTTGGTAAAAAACGCTGCCAGAAAAAAACGCGTCAAGGTCGATATCGACTTGTTTATTGCCTTGGATGACAAGCGGAAAGCGATGCAAAGTGAACTTGATAGTAAAAGAGCTGACCAGAATGTTGCAACAAAAAACATACGTGTTCTCGCGGGTGACCAGAGAAACAAACTGATTGCCGAAGTTTCTGATTTAAAAGTTGCTATACAACAACGAGAGCGGGAGCTGAGACCTGTTCTGGAAGAATGGCAAAAGATATTGATGGATATTCCAAATCCACCATCGCCCAACATGCCCGAGGGAGATAGTGACGAGGACAATGTGACCATACGGACGTGGGGGAACATGCCGACATTCGATTTTGAACCAAAGACGCACGAACTATTAGGTAAGGAGTTGGATATACTGGATACGGAAAAAGCGGCCGAAGTTTCCGGCTCACGTTTCTATTATCTCAAGGGTGATCTTGTGTTGATGCAGTTTGCTTTGACACTGTTTGCTTTTGAAACGGTCACGAATGAAGAAGTAATAAAGAAGGTCATACAAGAAAAAGGCTTGCATCTTTCGTCCAGACCTTTTGTTCCGATGCTTCCGCCGGTCATGATCAAAGACTCGGTTCAATCCGTAATTCATCGTGTTTTTGGTGAGCAAACATACAAAATTCGAGAGGAGCAAGATCTAAATCTTGTCGCCTCTGCTGAGCATACTATGGCTCCATATCACATGAACGAAGTGCTGGACGAAGCTGACTTACCGAAGCGCTATATCGGTTACTCAACCGCGTTCAGGAAAGAAGCGGGAACCTATGGCAAAGACATGAAAGGCTTTTTTCGGAGTCATCAATTCGATAAATCAGAGATGGAAAGTTTTACGTCTGCTGAAACCGGTGAAAGCGAGCAAGAGATGATCGTGGGATTGCAAGAATATATGGTACAATCCTTGCACATTCCTTATCGAGTGCAACAAATTTGTACCGGGGATACTGGAAAGCCGGATTATCAACAATATGATATAGAGTGTTGGTTGCCCGGGCAGGGAAAATATCGGGAAACCCACACGTCAGACTACATGACGGACTTCCAAACTCGTGGCATCAACTCTTTTTACAGGACAAAAGAGGGAAAAAAGAAATTATTGCACACGAACGATGCGACTGCCTTTGCCGGTCGCACTATGATTGCGATTCTAGAGAATTTTCAGACCAAAGAAGGAGAGGTTGTGATTCCGGAAGTCTTACAAAAATACATGTTTGGAAAGGAAAAAATTACCAAAACACATAGTTAGTTGCAAAAAACGTGTGCGCAGAGCCATGCGTATCCAACGAATTTCACCGCCTTACGCAGTTATCACGTCAGTCCTAATCCGCTTTTAAGATTAAAGAGCCCCATTGCCTCAATAGAAAATTGATAGGCCATACTCACCCATCATGAAAAGACTGATACTTATCGACGGCATGTCGGGTGCCGGGAAGACCACCACCACGCTTTTGCTTTGCAAGAGTCTTCCACGCACTGCACACATTGGTCTTGATCGTATTAAGAAGTACATCTCGGATTACGAACGAGGTGCACGGGACAATGCGATCGCACGAGAAGTTGTCTTTGCGATGGCGCAAAAATATCTTGAGTTGAACATTTCAGTTATCGTAGAGCAACCGTTTCGAACAAAAGATCATATTTCAAAATACGACACGCTCGCCAAAGAACACGCCATTCCTTGTCATAAGTTGCAATTTTATACCGACCCTGACATTGCGTTGAGCCGAGTTATTGAACGGACTCGTAATAGTGAGAGTACCTTGACTGAAGCACAAGCAAAGAAAAACATTGCTCTGTTTGAATCATTTGATACGCTTGGCTTCACGACAATCGATACGACAACACTCTCTCCCGAGGAAGTGAGTGAATTCATTCTAAAACGCATCTGATCTTCTTCGTAACATCTTACACAAGATACGATATCGAACCACCTGCTCTTATCAAGCAGTCAAATACATCAAAACGAGTCCGTATGACGATCCGGCTGGCGGAACGATACGGACCCGCGCGCTGAGGGCTGTGGCACATCGATTCTTGGCGTTACGAACACAATTGGTCGGCCGGTTGCCAGAACTCTTGATCGGGTCGTCGGCAGTACGTTCGCTCACCAAGCCATACGAGGAGCCATGAACCACCTTCGGTAACGATGAAGTCGAATCGCTCCTCGCTGCCACCGACAGAGTCGTCCGGAAAGTTCATCACGCGCAAATACGCGGAAACCCCCTCCTGTGCCGCGTCGGCCTCGGGGCGGTCGGCGATGGGATACCCTCGCACTTCATCCTCCTGCATGGGGTGGAGTGATGCCGAAAGCTGATACATGGTGTCGGGGTATTGCTCGAGTGTTTCTTCGGGCGGCAAACGCTCTTGTGCGACACGCTCAATGAATTCGATCGGTCCTTCGCCCGCCTCTAGTGAAAGATCCGTTTCGACCAAGCGCGTCTCATCGCCGATCTCGACCGTGTAGGGGAGTTGTGCGTATTCGGTACGATCGGTTTGAGGAACGCTATCTCGATCAATGACGACCGAGCGGTCGTGTACGGAGAACTGGTGGGGGAGACGATCCAGCTCCGCTTCGGCGTTCGTCGCTTCTTCGCGCTCGTCGTTGGCTATGTCGTTTATCGGCAAAAGGTCGACATCGTCGATCGGTGTGTCGCGCAAAAACAGCGCGCCAAGACCGAC
>PWVU01000016.1 GCA_003561715.1 Candidatus Kaiserbacteria bacterium
ACAAGTGCGAAACGGCGAAGCCGCAACCGACCACGAGACAACGATCGGTGATCGTGTCATTAGTGGAGACACTTCCGCCGCTGCGGCACACGGGCTCCCGACGCCGGACCAGAAGCCCGCAGAGTCATCCGCCTCGCATACGGTGCAAGAGCACGAACCTGACGATGCAAAAGATGGTGCAAAAGACGCGACCCACGATGGAGTTGCTTCTGAGCACATGGTCGAACAGATCGAAGAGGAAGCCGAAGCAGATCAAGATGAGTCGAAGTCTCGATCACCCTGGACGTTCATTACCGGTTTATTCAATAAATTCATTACCTATGTTGGCAGCTTTTTCTCATAATCCCCTACTTGCATCACTGCGTCGCTCTGCGCAGTCGATCGTGGCAAGTGTACTGATGTTTGGTCTGGTTTTCGCGAGCGTACCGGCACCGCTTGTGTTCGCTGATGAACTACTCGGTGCGGATGAGCCGACCGAAGTTGTTGAAATTGCCGAAGAAGAAGAAGAGGAAGCGATCGAGAAATCCGAAGAAGCGCCGGAAACCGAAGAAGAAACATCTCCGTACGAAAGCCCTGTCCCGGGCGGTGAAGGTGATCAAGGTACTGAAGGCGCACAAGGCAGTGAATGTGGCGAGGGCGTCGAAGGTGGCGTAGGTGAAGAGGGAACACCTGCCGCCACGCAAGATGAGGAAGAAGTGGACGGAGCGCACGGCGAACAGGGAGCGTCGTCTGAAGAGTTGGCGGATGCCGGCGAACACGGTACCTCGACCGAATCGACCGAAGAAGGGTCTGAACAGATGCCGACTGAGTTCGCCACAACGTCTGACTCGACTATTGAGACCGGCGATAGCGAGATCGACGGCGACGTCTTCAACATCTCAAATACCAACACCACCAATGCCGGCGTCACCAATGGCACCTCATCCGCATCAACGACCGACCAGTATGCACACGGCACCACAACTATGTCAGTTGAAAGTGAGAATGTCGGTACGACCACCAATGATCTGTTGTTCGATTCGCAGACCGGGCAGAACGTTGGAGAGGCAAGCGGTACGTCAACTATTGATACCGGCGATTCGCGCGTGCGTATCTCGTTTGACAATGTGGTCAACACCAACATCGTCAATTCCGAAGGGTTGATGCTCTTTATGGATATGATCGGAGCTGACAGTCGTGGATTCGATCTGCGCAATACGTTCGATGATATCTTCCGTACCGATCGAATGGATGGCTTCCTTACCTCAGAAAGTACTTGTGAGCTTATCTCCTGCAGTACGACACTCGAAGAACTCTTTTCAAACAAGAATGACGCGACGATCCTTAACGATCTGATCGTGCGCTCCGGGACCGGTGAGAATGTTGCTATGGCGGGAGATGCATGCGCGGAGGTACGCACGGGTGATGTTGATGTGTCGGTTGCGGGCTTCAACATGGCAAACACCAATATAGTTGATAGTAACTATCTGCTGGTGTCGATGAACTACTTCGACGGACTCAGCGACGACATTGTATTCCCGGGCATGGAGTTCTTCACCAACATGATGAAGCGAGGATTGACACCGGGTTCGACGCTTTCGGTCGAGAACACGAATGATGCGACCGCGACCAACACGATCGAGGTGATCGGGGATACCGGAGAAAACGAAGTGCAAGGTACGAGCTCAAGCATTACAACCGGTGACGTCGATATTGATGTGCGCGTGCGCAATGATCTTAATCACAATATCTTCGGTGGTGATCACTTCTACGTGTTGATCCGTGTCTTTGGAGAATGGGATGGTGACGTATACGGCTTGCCTGAAGGACTCACGTGGCAACACACGGCAGAAGGCATTGAGATATTTGCCGATCCCGCGTATGCCTATGCAGGCGAGGGAGGCGCAACGGCGGTTGCGGGGAGCGCAGTTGCATCCGTCTCCAGTATGCTGAACGACAATGTTGCAAGAATCGACAACAATATCGGCATCTATGCACTTACCGGCAAGAATGCGGCATACTCTGAGAACGGATGCGCAACGATCGAGACCGGCGATATCAATGTCGACCTCGGGCTTACCAACATGGCGAACACGAATGTGGTCGGCGCAAACTGGATGAGGGCATTCTTTAACATCTTTGGTAATTGGGAGGGCAATATTGCGTTTGGACGTCCCGATCTCGGTGTACTAGGACACGCAGAGTCGCTCTCTGGCGGCTACCGACCCGACTCAATGGTTCGTTACACCTTTACCATCACTAACTTTGGTGACTCGCCGGCAACTAATATCCTACTTACACCCGACTTCAAAGAGCAGAAACTGGCATTTCTTGAAGAAGGCGAGAACGGTGAAGAGGGCATGGTATTCCCGGTTGGCGATCTTCTCCCGGGTGAATCAATCGAGGTGACCTACGACGCGCGTGTTGCTAGCGCCGGAGCATTGCGCAATCCCCAGACGCCGATCGAACTGTTGGCAACCGTACATGCACGGGAGACCGAAAGCGACTATGAGAACAATACTGAGCGCATTACTATTGTGGTCACCAAAGACACACGACGTAACAGTCCCACTGCGCCACACCCGTGGGCGGAAATGGGCGACAGCGAGATCGAGATCAGCAAGAAGTTGAGAACCGCGCCCACTATGCAGGCGGACGGTACGGCATCATTTGAGGTCACGATTGAGAACAATGGCGGTCCTGCCTACGAAGCACTTCTCTTTGATTTTCTCTACAACGAAAAGGGAGAGACGGTGCATAGTCAGGTGTGGGAATTGGGTACCGTTGAGCCGGGCGAAGAGATATTCGTAGCGTACGATGTGCACTTCAATGGATCGACTCCTCCGGGCACGTACACCAATCACGTGTTTATCGAAGGAAAGAACAATTACGGACGATTGCGTCTTTCGGCAGACGACAATGCATTTGTGAGCATGGTCGCCAAGGCGGAAGTGACGATCAAGGCGATCGAGGCGGACGAAGACCTTGAGGAAGCGGTTGAGGTTGCCGAGGGGGCATACTGTGAGCAGTACTTGCTCAAGCCGATCCGTATGGGTGCACAGAACAGCATTGTCGAGGTGGCGAAACTGCAGACCTTCCTCAATCGCTTCGAGGATGCCGAGCTAGCGGTCAATGGGGTGTATGACCAAGCGACCTATGATGCCGTGCAAGTCTTCCAGATGAAATATGCGTCCGACATCTTGTATCCGTGGAGCATCACGAGTCCGACCGGCTATGTGTATCACACCACGATGAAGAAGATAAATGATATCTATTGTGAGGGTGTCCGTACGTTCCCGCTTACGCCGGCACAGATCCTAGAGATCGACCGCTTCAAGATGCGTCCCGAGGAGTTTGGTGATGTGGGCGGCTTGGTCGATGATCTCTTGATCGGCATGGAGCCGACGCGCACAGATTCGGATGGTGACCGTCTTGCGGAAGCCGGTAAACCGGAAGAGGTGGAAGAACGTAGCTCACAAACCGCTAGTGTATCCGATGCGGCAAAAGCGGCTCGCGAAGCATCTCAGTCAATAAGAGAGCGCCTGCGCGAGCGCATGGAACAACTAATGAACTGGGTATCGCTCAAGTACCGCGACGCACGCTTCTCACTACTCAGCAAGCGCGACTAGGGAAGAGGGGTGAGATAAAAGCGTAAAGAGTAAAAAGAGTAATAGCAACAACAAAACAGAAGCGGTGGGTGAGATGGTATTCACACCTCGCAGGGCGCGCCGAAGGCGCGCCCTTGTGCTCCCCGCGTTTCGTCAATGATGATACACGCTATTTTTGTGCTATACTCGCTCTATGCAGATACAAGATATCCAACAAACCATACGTCCGATCTTGGAGCGATATGGTGTACGGCGTGCATCGGTGTTCGGTTCGGTTGCGCGTAATGAGGCTCGTGCCGATAGTGATATCGATATAGTCGTCGAACTGGGCACTCCCATGCATGGGACTTATTGCGTACACGCGACTTGCGCGAGAGCTGGAAGAAGCACTCGGTCGTTCGGTCGATCTGGTAACACCTTCGAGTATCAATGCGCACCTGCGTCCCCATATCGAGCGCGATCTCACACCTGTGTATGAAAAATGATAGCGTATATATCTCGCAAATCACTGACGCGATCCGCAAAGTAGAGCTGTTCATCGACTCTCAGACAAAAAACGACTTCATGGATGATCTAAAAACACAAAGCGCTATCATCATGCAGTTGGCGCTTATCGGAGAATTGGCAAAACGTGTCTCAGACGAGACAAAGAAACATCGAGACAAAGAAACATATCGACCTGCCGTGGAAAGACATTGCAGGTTTCCGTGATAGAGCTATACACGATTACTACCATATTGACCTAGAGATAGTCTGGTAAACCATCATTGATGATGTGCCGGTACTTAAAGAAGCACTATTGCAGTATACGGAAGAAGATACTTAAGAAGTTTTGAAAGCGCGCCCTGCGGCTATCTCCTGATTTCTGCTCATACATCCCACACTTGTAACACGTTAGACGGTCGCTTATTGTGTTACAATAACGAGAGTGTGCATCAATGAAAGCGCTCCCCGCCGCATTGCCGGTACCATTTGTGTCGGTGATGACGCTCCATTGAGAGCCGATCCATTTATGCTGGCCGTGAGTTATACACAGCCACTCTCTTTCCCTATGATGGTATGTATGCATATATAGATGTATATCAATTATTCTCACATGCGTATGGGGAAACCGCATTCTAGAAGAGTTTGTCGCAAGACGTTATGTATAAGTGTAGCGGTTGGCATGCTTGCGTACAGCATGCCTTTGTTGTTTTCGCAAGCGCAGTCGGTCGATGCGAGATACGATCCCGGTTCGTACTCTCTTGTGTGGTACACGCCCGAATCATACGATGCGGATACGGGTGAAAGTACTCCTGCCGTTATTCATGAGACATTTCAGCACGAAGGCACCTATCAGATATCGCTCGAAGAAGAACACTCACTCTATATCAATCATCCTCCAAGTGTAGGAGGAGTAGCAGGCATGCTGTATGTGGTATCCGCCGATGGAGAGCGAGCGCTAGTACACCAAACGTCCTCGTTTGTACCATCAGCGTTTCAGTTTACACAAGAAGGTGTCTACGAACTCGACATCTACGAAGAGCAATTGTTCGTCACACAAGCTGACACTTGGTGGCGGGAGTTGTTAGGCGTGTTCGTGCCACGCGCACATGCCGCACCATCGGGGCAGTATCTGGCAACACTGCAGTTTGAGATCGAAGATGCCGATGCGCCAACAGCTCCTGCGCCCACATGCCAGATGAGGGCAGAGCCATCACAGATCTTCCATGGCGAAAGTGCGACGCTCATATGGAACAGCGAGCACGCGGGTATTACCGTGATCGACCAAGGGGTTGGCTTAGTCCATATCTTTGGAGCGTATGCCGTCACACCTACCAGTGAGACCACTTACACCGCTACGTTTGTGGGCTTAGGGGGACGGGTGACGTGTAGTACGACCGTAACCCCCGTGCAGGGTCCCATACAAGAACTCACGCTTCACCAGCGTGCGGCACAAAACGCACGATTACTGGTCAATCAACCGGATGCGTACCTCTGGGGCGGTAAGGGGTGGGATTTTGTGCTGAATGAGTACACTACCGCCGAGCGCATACTCGATGGGTATATGTATTACAACGCCGCCGAAGGCATGGCCACTTCAGGCGTTGGAGTGGATTGTTCCGGACTCATTAAGTGGGCGTACAACCGAGCGAATGACCCTTCACGGCATTTTACACGCAATTACATTCGCTACGAGAGCGCAGATGGACAATCGCGATTACACCAATCCGTGCCGGTTGCCGCCGATGCACTGGCACCGGGCGACGCACTGTTCTTTGACTGGAATAATAATGGTCGTATAGATCATGTGGCGATGTATGTGGGAGACAGTGGTGGGTATGATGTGGTGAATGCGAGTAGTGAAGATGTGGGAATCGAACCGCAAAAAATAGCTGAGTACTCCCAAGTTTCTGGCTTTAAAGGATTTCGTCGCCCCATTCCCGGCGAAATAGCATTACTTATACGCGCCGCCTCTCCGGTCGGATTGATCGTAACGGACCCAGATGGGAACACCATTGATGCCACTACCATCATTCCTTCAGATGAAGAGTTTCTGCGAGAGATACCGGGAGAATTGTACTACGTCCAACAGACGCGCGGGCATGATGGATCACCGGAAGACTACGTCTACGCGCCACGCGTGAAAGAGGGTGCGTATCGAGTGCAAATCGTTCCCGATCCGGACGCCTCTCCTGACGCGACGTATTCACTTACCTTTTCAGTGCATGACGAAGAGCAGATGCTTGTTGCTAATGAACCTCTGCATACCATACCCGAGGGAGGGTTTTTGGTTGTTGTGGCAAACGAGACGGTGGTTGAAGCGGTTGAGTTGAGCGCTGCTTCATTGCTTACACAATTGCGCATGCGCAGTGAGGAGCTTGAAGCGAGGCCGCAAGCACTCAAGAATCGCTTGCTCGCCGGCATACGCACGATCGAAAACCATGTATCACGAGAAAGAATGACACCGGCGATAGCTCAGCTGAACGCGATGCGCCGATTCGTAGAAATACGCCGAGGGTCGGGTATAGCCGAGCATGATGCCGATATCCTTGTTTCGCTTCTAGATGAACTCCTGCTACTATTCAATGCATGAAATGGGTACTGATTGCAGGGTCGGGTATAGTTGCGCTGATTGCGGTCATCCTGGTGCGGACCCATACAATACCTCCGGAAAGCGAAACGGGCTTCGAGGAGGAGACGTTTGTTGTGCAAGAAAGGGAAGCAGAGCCGACCGTGTCATCCGGCATGTCAGAGGTGACGATTGAGCCCTCGCCGGGTACGCAGATATATCACAACAAGGAGTGGGGATTTGCGTTTGAATATCCGGAGGGGTGGAAAATACGCGAGAATGTGATTATGGCGGTAACGAGTTTGTTTAGTGTGTATGTTGAGCCGGAGCAAGGGAAGCATTTGCCAAGACCCGTATTTATAAATGTGGTAACAAGTGATTGGGGCAAATTGGTGATCAGCAGGAGATCAGAAGAAAGGATCAAAGATCAAGTAAAGGTGGGAGGAATGCTGGCGCACAGACACGAATCATCTGATATGAGCATACCTATGGAAAGCTACTTTCTCCCGGTTAATGACACCTACTGGATCAACATCGCCGGCAAGCATGAGTACGAAGACGTGCTTGAGCAGGTCGTCTCATCGTTTCGGTTTATTGAGTAGGGTCACATACACCGCATGAAGGCGGAAAAATCGGTACATCTGCGGGCACTTCCGTATGTGCGGCTTTGCTTTCTATAGCCAGTAGTATCGTGAAGTATATGAAAAGTATCGGGTAGTTCGATCTTCCGACAGTCGAACAGATATATATCAGAGTCGGAATTACGACCTTATTTTCTCAACGAGTAGGAAGGTGTAAGAGTCTGTACCTTCGATCAACTATCGCCGTCGCCAAGTTGGCGGTGAGTGCTTCTGAACCAACCTCTCTGTCCCAATCTACCCATCACCTGTAACACGTTAGACGGTCGCTTATTGTGTTACAAGTGTGTTTTTGAGTGTATCAAAAACCCCGCTTGCCGAGCGGGTTGGAAGCGGTGGTGGGTGATCTTTCCCCGCGGGTCGCGCCCGATTGCGCGACTCGATTACTTTGTGAGCTTCTCCGCGTGTATGTACATCTTGGCAAGTGTGGGGTGTAAGTGGGTGGGGCGATGGGGAATGCGTCAAGCAGTGCGCGACAAAACGCGTCCACAAGATATGCACGGGTTGTCAACATTGACCGCGGGTGCACATCGGGAGTAAGGTACGAATAACCAACTCACGGGGGAACGGGGTATGGTTATCACAAACGTGGTCGTTCCGACCGTCGCCACACCTAGTCCACGAGCAATACAAGGTCAGTGCAAAAGAATGCCCGTGTTTCTTTGAATGCATTTCATACGCGAGTTTCTCGATATCATTGTGCGAGGACTAGGTGTGGCGACCGGACGACCCATTGGCTATCGAATGCCATGGCGACAATGTTCGTGCGATGAGGCAGTGTACGCGGGGGCGTGCACCGCGTAGCGCACGGGTCGAAAAGCGTATACGCGCCGTTGTCGGCAGGGTGATCGTAAGGTGCAGCCGAAATTACAAGTTTATAAATAACGAAAACAAACATATGCGACGCATTCTTTTAAGTGCGGCAATGATCGTGTTTGTCGTAGCGGCGATCGTCGGAGGGACGGGCGCTTTCTTCAGTGATACTGAAACATCGACAGGCAACGTCTTCGCCGCAGGCGCACTGGACCTCAAGGTCAACAGTGTTGCTCATTACAACGGTCTGGTCTGTTTCGAAGGGTTGTGGCATCCAGAAAGTACCGTTGAGTGGAATTCAGATGACGCTACACTCGAGCTCGTTGTCACAACCACTGAGCGCGATGATGCTATTGAGGCATACAACGACCCTGCTCAAAACTCGATGCTCAACCCGTACATACTTGCGGGAAGTGAGTGTGGTGGTACATGGTCGCTTACCGACCTCGGTCCCGAACACAAGTTCTTCGATTACCAAGATCTTAAGCCGGGCGATCATGGTGAGAACACCATCTCGATCCATGTCTTCGACAACGACGCGTACATGTGCGCGGCAATCCACAATGTGGAGAGCAACGAGAACGGATGTACCGAGCCGGAGCTTGCCGCCGAAGAAGCGCTGTATGGCGTAGGTGAGGCAACTTGTGGCAGTCCGGGAATCGGTGAAGGCGAACTGCACAAAGAGCTTAACTTCCTTATCTGGGAGGATGATGGCGACAACATTCTCGACGAGGATGAACTCGACAAGATTCTCTACCAAGGTCTTGCTGGTGAGGGTGTAGCAGGTGTCTATCCGCTCTACACACCTGCAACAAATGGTGCGCTTCCGGGCGACTCCACACAATATCTTGGTGTGTACTGGTGCTATGGCGACATTACGCTAAATGGTACCGAAATCATCTGTGATGGCGCAGGCGCTTCCAATCTCACGCAGACCGATTCACTCGAAGCAAACTTCACGTTCTACGTCGAGCAAGCTCGTCACAACGGCGTCTTCGAGTGCCCTTCATTGGAGGACTTCGAAGGACCGGGTGAGCCGACGGAGCCTGAGGTCATTCAGGCGGGTAGTGGAGAAGGATGGCCGAGCGCTGACGACCTACTCTGGCAAGCGGAGGGACGTTATGGTAATAACTCGCTTTCGGGTGACTGGGAGCTTGGAGTTGGAAACAATACGCAAGCTGTAGGGCAGTTCTCTCAAGAGCAACGCACTTGGACAGATGGAACTGAATACGACTTCGAGGTTGAGTACAACGGTGGAACAGGTATAGCAACCTTCACAGTTGGTGGCGTTCAGACATCACATAACGTTGGCGCTGGTCTGGAAGGCGATTTGTACTTCATCGCACGTTCGCCTAACGCAAATGGTGACACCACCGTTCTTTCAGAGCTTGAGCTGAACGGTACACCTCTTGCGCCCGATACAACAACGGCAACCAATCCGTCACCGACCGTGACATGGCTGGTTGTTTCCAGCGAGACACTCGCAGGAGGATTCACCGCAACAGGTAAAGTACAGTTCAATTACACTGGCACTGCCGGCTCCGCGCCAGCATTCCAGTTGCAGGTAAGAGACTAATCTCACCTAGCCGATTGAAGCCCGACCTTGGTCGGGCTTCAGGGGCTGGAGGGGAACCATCAGCGTTTTATTCGCCTATTACAAAATAATTTCATTAGCATGAATAGACGAACACTACTAAGTAGCTTTGCGCTTGTCGCGGCGGTCGCCGCAGTCTACATCGGCGCAACAGGGGCGTTGTTTACAGCAACATCTGAAGCCCAGACCCATGTTCTAAATGCGGGTGGCGTCTCTATCGAGATGTCTGATATTGATCATAACTATAACAAAGATCCTGATGCTGAAGATCCGACTGGCTTTGACTACGCAGGAGGATCTTTTTCGTTTGCAGATCTAAAGCCGCTTGACTGGGGCGAGCTATTGTTCACCATTGGAAACGGTGCGAATGAGGCGCATGTCTGTGCATACATAGATGGTGAAGTCCCCACACAAGACGAGGATCTCGCATTCTACGATCTAATTCAATTCTACTTGGGCAACACCCAGATGCTTTTTGGACAGTGGGTAAGCCTCGGAACAGTTGATGCGGATGGAGCGATAGAGTATGGAGTCGATTACTGCTTCGGTCTTCCAACGCTCAATTCGGGAGGTATAACGTTCTGCGGTATCGATCCGGACGCCGATTACAACGCCGCCCAGAACGGAACCTTTTCGGCTGATATATACCTCTTTGCTATCCAAACGCGCAACAATGAAGGCTTCACCTGCGACGCAATACAGTCTTTTAATCCTGAAACAGGAGAGGTGGATATTGACTACGGCTACTTGCCGGGCCCCGAAGAGACATTGGTCGGTGCAACCACTTTCGCCTACGAACCAGTAGCGCCTTTGTGCGACATAACGGTTGATGCAAACGCTGTTGATCCTGTAG
>PWVU01000069.1 GCA_003561715.1 Candidatus Kaiserbacteria bacterium
AGAGTGCGCCAGTATGTAGGTCTCCCCTTTTGAGCCATATCTTTCCTCGCACCTATGCTACAATACCCCTATACCTAACCACATCCCAGTATGTCACCCTATCACCAACAGCAGATGTCGATGAAAGCGCTCGGCGGGATCGGGCTTGTGGGTTTGATCGGGCTTGGTGTGCTGTTGTGGGGTATTCCCCAGTATCGCCTGTACTCGCAGGATCTCACCGGACAAGCAAACTTGCGCCAGCAGGAGTGGGAGAAGCGCATCGCTATAGAAGAAGCGCGCGCGGCGCGCGAAAGCGCAGAACTGTATGCTGAAGCCGAGGTCGCGCGAGCGCGCGGTGTTGCCGAGGCGAATGCAATCATTGCCGACGGGCTCGCAGGCAAAGACGAGTACCTGCGCTATCTATGGATCAACCAGCTTACCAACAACCCGCACCAGGTCATCTACGTCCCCACCGAAGCGGGCATCCCGCTTCTTGAAGCAGGCAAGCGGTAGCGCATCGATCCCTCTTAATATCTATACTGCAGAGTAGTGCGTCACACTCCGTATGATCGAGTAGCAATCTTGTGCTCCTAAGCCATAACCGCGCAATACCGGCGGCACCATATACCGCCGCACATACTCGTACATTTTCATGCACGGTTTGCGTATCAAAAAAAGCCCTCGGTGTATATCTGCTCGGGGCGCAATCCCGCCGTACGCAGGGTCTGCCAGAGATCGCGCGTAAATTGTGAGGAGCCGCATACAAAGAATTGTGCAGTCGCAACCTCAGGCACAAACCCAAGCACATCGTCTGCGCGCATGCGCCCTTGTGCATGTGGCGCGGCGACCGTGTCTTGACGCGTGATAAAGGTCTTGAGGTGCGCGTCGGGATGGCGCGCCACACTCTCTAGCAGTTTGTCGAAAAACACCAGTTCTTGCTCTGTTTGCACCGAGTAGCATACACGCAGAGGTCGCACGTCTTTGCGCTCTGCCAGATCGGCGACAATGCTGTGTATCGGCGTAATCCCTATACCACCGGCAATGCACACCAAGGCGCCCTCGTCATCCGGCTCCGGATGGAAAAACCCGTACGGGGGTGTGGTGATCAGCTCATCTCCCACATGCATACTCCGCAATGCGTGCGAAAAAGAGCCGATGGCTTTGACCGAGATGCGCACCAGCTCTTCGTGCGGCGCGCTTGCAACGCTGTATGACTTCCCTTCAACGGGATCGAGCCCGCGTATCTGCACCGTGAGGTACTGCCCCGCCACAAACGACGGGCGCGCACCCTGCGGGCGAAGATACAGACTGCGTACCGTGGGAGACTCATCCACGACTTGTGCGATACGCCAGGTTAGCAGTTTTTCTTCGGTCATAGTCATACGGATGCGCACTCTTGGTGTTGCTTGTAGTAATCGTCTACCGCCTCCCGCAAAGCCAAGTGTCCCAGTACGGAACAGTGGTACTTTCGATCCGGTAAGCCGCCCAAGCGCTCGATGATCGCTTCCGGCGAAACGCGTCGAGCGACACGAAGAGGCATACCGCCGTGCTCGGTCACCATCTCAGAGAGCATTGAGGTCGACGCGATCGCCGATGCACAGCCAAAGGTCCGCCATTTGCACTCGACAATGCGCTGGGTGTCGGCATCGACCTTGATCCACACCACCATCATATCACCGCACGCAGGGCTTCCCACCACCCCGATACCATCGGCCTCATATGACACCTCGTCATCCCACAAGACATTGCGGGGATTGAAGAAGTGGTCTTTGACTGTCTCGCTGTAGAGCCAGTTCAGGGAGCCGGCGCATGCGCGATCGCGAGCTGTATCGGGTGTGTGTTTCATACTGATGTGTGGGATGCGTTAGATGCGTGAGCACGTTGTGCCAAAAATGAATACGCGGTAATCCGCTCCAGTTTTGCAATGGTATCTTTGAGCGCGGAAACGGCGTAGTCGATGTCCGCTTTGGTGGTTGCCCGCCCCATGGTAAACCGAAGACTGCCGTGAATGATCTCATCGGGAAGCCCGATCGCGCGCAAGACATGGGATGGCGCCAGATCATGCGCCGAGCATGCCGAGCCGGTTGCCGCGGCAACACCCGCTTGGTCGAGCATAAGCACAAGCGACTCACCCTCCAGCGAGGGGATGGTAATGTGGACGTTATTGGGCAAGCGATTCGTGCGTGAACCATTGATGCGCATGCGAGGATAACATCGCGCAAGCGAGTCGAAGAAGTACTCCTGCAAAGAGCGCAAGCGCGCCTGTTCGTGCACCCGTGCTTCTTCGCTTGCCCGCAGTGCGTGCGCTAACCCTGCGCACAGTGCTACATTTTCGGTGCCCGCACGCAGTCCCCGCTCTTGATCGCCGCCGACTATAAGCGGTTCGATATGCACGCCGGCGCGCACATAGAGCAACCCCGATCCTTTGGGGCCGTATATTTTTGAGCCATTCAAAGAGAGCAGATCGACCCCAAGCGTGTGTGGCGCAATGGGCAACGCCCCGCACGCCTGACACGCGTCGGTATGCACCAGCGGCGGACGGGTCCCGCACTGCGCACCCCGCACCATCGCGGCAATGTCAGCAATGGGTTGTATGGTACCGATCTCGTTGTTTGCATACATGATCGATACCAACACCGTGTCCGGTCGCAGTGCGTCGCGCACCGCATCCACCGACACACTACCGTCCTGCGCTACCGGCACCCGTGTGACGTCAAACCCTTCTTGTGCAAGCTGTGCGCCGGAAGCAAGCGCCGCTTTGTGCTCAATGGCGCTCATGATGATGTGTCTCCCCTCTTCTTTGCGCGCACGCGCGCCGCCGATGATCGCAAGATTGACCGACTCCGTACCGGAGCCGGTAAAGACCACTTCATCCACATGCACACCCAAGACCTCGGCAACAGTTGCGCGCGCCATACCTAAGCAAGCCGCGGCATGTCTGCCTGCGGTATAGAGCGCGCCGGGGTTTGCGTAGACATCAGCAAGTGTGCGTTCGATGACCGCCTGCACCTCGGGATCGAGTGGCGTGGTCGCCGCATGATCAAGATAGACGGTCTGATGTGTGGGTGGTGTGAGGTTCTGCATAGTAGTGAGTCGTTGGTGCGTTAGCGTACTGCGCAATATTCGACAAAGGGGCGTACATCAGCACAGAGCGCTTCAAGCTCTTCTTTCGTGTACGTGGTTTTGCGGATAAAGCCGGGATTGAGCAGTTTGGTTGGAATGAATTGCTGGAGGTAGTAGCGCTCTGCGCCTTTGATATCGTGAGCGATCGTGCGGATCGCATCAGGTGGCAATAGTACCTTTACCACGGTCGTCCGAAATTCGTACGCAACCGCTCCCTCACGTAAGAGGTCGATGCATTGCCGCAGTGCATCGGTATTGACCGGTCGCGCCACCGTTGCCTCATACTGCGATAGCGGCGCTTTGACATCCATCGCCACATAGTCGACCAGTTTGCGGGTGATCAGATCGCGCAACATCGCGGGATGCGTGCCGTTGGTATCGAGCTTGACCAAAAATCCCATCTCCTTAATGCGCGCAATCATATCCGGAAGGTCGTCGTGCATGGTGGGTTCGCCGCCGGTGATCGTGACTCCGTCAAGCAGACCGACGCGGCGCTCAAGGAATGCAAAGAACGATTCGATCGATAGCTCGCCTGCGGTTTCGTCCACCAGCTCCGGATTATGGCAATATGGGCAACGGAAATTACACCCTATGGTGAAGACGATGGCGCACAGAGCGCCTGGAAAGTCTATCAGCGAGCAGGGTTGTAATCCGCCTAAACGCATATATCAGCGGAAGGTTTCGATTCGTTGCGGGGTACGAGATGCTCGGGCGACGCCGTCTTGCGAATGACATACTCGGCATGCTTTCCTCGATTCCATTGCGCAACCGGTCGCAGGTAGCCGACAATGCGCGCGTACACCTCGCACGCCGAACCGCATTCGGTGCATGCCGGCTGTTCCCCCGTGCGATACCCATGCACGGGACATATGCTGAAGGTGGGCGAAATGGTGAAGTACGGCAGTCGATACCGTTCGCAGATACGCCGCACCAGTGCTCGCACGATCGTCGGATCTTCAATGCGCTCTCCGACAAACAGATGGATGACCGTACCGCCGGTGTATTTGGTCTGCAAAGAATCTTGCGCATCCAGTATCTCAAACATGTCTTCACTGAATGACACATGCACGTGGGTAGAATTGGTATAGAACGGATCGGCAACCGTCTTGCCTGCGCCATTGGCAAAGAGCGCATCATCACCCAGTTGTTTTTGATCCAGTTGTGCAAGACGATACGAGGTGCCTTCCGCCGGGGTCGCTTCGAGATTGTAGTGGTGCCCCGTTTCTTCCTGGTAGTCGGCAAGACGGTTACGCATGTAATCCAGTACTTCTTCCGCAAAGACCCGCCCTTCGTCGCTCCCAATGGACGCGCCCAGAAAATTGAGTGCGGCTTCATTCATGCCAACAAGCCCGATCGTTGAAAAATGATTCTGCCAGTACGCACCATGCGCTTCATGCAGTGCCAACAAGTAGTGCTTGGTATAGGGGTAGAGATTCTTCTGCGTCATACCCTCAAGCACCTCGCGTTTGAGTTCGAGACTCAGTTTTGCCACATCCATGAGTTGTGCAAGTTTTTCAAAGAACGCTTCTTTGGTTGCACTCCGGTACGCAATACGAGGTAGATTGATCGTCACGACACCGATGGAGCCGGTTAGCGGATTTGCCCCAAAGAGTCCGCCGCCTCGTTTGTAGAGTTCGCGGTTATCAATGCGCAGGCGACAACACATCGAGCGAGCATCATCGGGACTCATGTCTGAATTGATAAAATTCGAGAAGTACGGAATACCATACTTTGCCGCGGCGTCCCACAGCTTGCTGATGCGCGGATTATCCCAGTCAAAGTCTTTCGTAATATTGTAGGTCGGAATCGGGAACGTAAACACTCTTCCCTGCGCGTCACCCTCGCTCATTACCTCGACAAATGCTTGGTTGAGCATATCCATTTCACGCTGAAAGTCCGTATAGCGCTCGGGCATTGCTTCACCACCACGGATCACGTGCATATCTTTATAGTGTGAAGGCACGGTCAGATCAAGTGTGATATTGGTAAACGGTGTCTGAAAGCCGACACGTGTCGGTACGTTCAGATTGAATACAAACTCCTGCAGTGCTTGTTTGACCTCTTCATACGAAAGATGATCGTACCAAATAAAAGGTGCGAGCAAGGTATCGAAGTTGGAGAACGCTTGCGCGCCGGCGGCTTCTCCTTGGAGCGTGTAGAAAAAATTGACCACTTGCCCGAGCGCGGAGCGGAAATGCTTGGGCGGACTGCTGTGCAATTTGCCGGGGACACCACCGAATCCGCGCTTAAGAAGGTCGTGCAGGTCCCATCCGACACAGTACACCGACAACAGGTTCAGATCATGCACATGCAGATCACCCGATGTGTGTGCATCGCGCACCTCGCGAGGATAAATTTTGTCCAACCAGTAGGTGCGGCTTATCTCCGAAGAGATGTAGTTGTTCAACCCTTGGAGCGAGAACTCCATATTGCTGTTTTCCTTCACCATCCAGTCACTCTTTTCGAGGTAGCGATCGACCAGATCGATCGATTCGGTGCTGATCATGCGGCGTATGTGTGCACGTTGTTCGCGATAGAGAATGTATGCTTTTGCCGTGGCAAAATAGCGGGTACTCATCAGCGCCTGCTCAACAAGGTCTTGTACGAACTCCACACTTGGATACTCTCCTTCCCAGGTGCTTTTTCCTATCATGCGCAGGACTTTTTCGGTAACTTGTGCGGGTCCTGCCGCAGTGATCTCACCCGTGGCACGCATTGCTTTTTCAACCGCTCGTGTGATCTTTTTTTGATTGAACGCCTTACGCGAACCGTCCCTTTTAACAATATACTCCGGAGTTGCTGGGTGAGACACCATAATCCTTGTGTTGATTAGAAATAATACGCGAGCGAAGAAAAACACGCGCGCAGGTGTGCCGCGCATGTATTGATCCCCGTCTATACATTCATAGTACCCAAACGGTCTGACCGAAGCAACGCAATAATAGCGGAAACTGTGTATAACCAGGCAATGAATGTCACATAGATGCTCGCCTTCGACGTACTTGGTAGACTGTCTTCACTATTGAGATGCGTAGTGGCTTTCCCGGGGATTCCCGTTGTTTGAAGTGCCTCTTGTATCATTTCGGTTGACAATGTGTTTCTATACACGTGCGCTGATACAAAATTGATATCTGCGTACCATTTCCAGGTCGTATACACGCATTGGTATGTCTGCGGTGTTACGGTATAGTAGCCCTACTACTATACAATCCATTTTCTATGAGTTCTGACATGCATAAAAACACAACGTGGCACGAGACTCTCCGCGCCGGTTTTATAGAGCCCACTCTTGCTGGCACTGTGAGACTGGACGAAGGAGTGCTTTGTGCCCTTAGTGCCGTTGCCCGGCATGTGCGTACATCTGAAGCTGTGCGTGCGTATTTGACTGCCGTCCCAAAGGGACCGGGTACCTCATGCCCCGATTCACCTATTGAGGAGCTTGCGAAGTATGTCGAGATGCAGAAAGGACAGATCGACAAACATGACCCGTACCTGACGGTCGCATTCCTCAAGGAGTTCATTATGCCGGTATTTGCTTTTGAGCGTGAAGTGATATTGCGTGCGGTTGAAAACTGTGCAGATACGAGGGTCTTTGAGCGCGAACTCTTTGCACTGTGTACGAAGCTCGGTCCGTACTACGATACTCTTTGGGTGAAGTGGTTTAGCGATGTCGTTGCGCCGTACCAAGCACGTACTGACGACGAACAATCACACTACCACCGCACGGTCCTCCCACAGCTTGCGCCACAATTCGACTACACTGTTTTTTCCTATACTGACGATACAGGTGTTACCGATCGCCAGCCACTCGCTACCAAGTACCCCCAAGAGATTGCGGCAATAGGTGAACTACTCGCTTCAGCACGCGAACTCTCCCGACAAGAAAGCGAGCCTGCGCTTGAGACGTATTTCGCGGCGCTACGTGACGCTACCCAATGTCCAACTATCGACCGGCTGGAAACATGTTGGGAGCACGTCGACCGCGCATGGATACGCATTCCACCCACATCCCGTCTCATACCCGTGCACGGCATGGAACCGGGCTATGAACATCCGGTCTGTGTCTCTCCTGAGTTTCGACTGGAAGTACGCACCACCCAAGCGCAAGAAGATATTACTGCAAGACGGAACGGATCGATCGAATACGCTCGCGTGCTCCGGCTTTCTCCGCATTTGGTCGATGCGGCACGCAATCATTTGGAACAGATCGACATTGCGGTATTCTGCTCATCGATTCGTTCGGGCATTGCGCTCAATATGCGCTTTTCAGGACAAGCGGTTCCCAACCGTCAAGAAGTACTTAGCGAAGGCGGTCGCATCTTCATGGACGCCGCAAATAATGAGCGTATAACCGGCATTTATCGCGAGACCTTTACCGAGCATGTCACACAGAAAACTGCACGCACCTTTGCGCACCACATCACACCTGAGATCATGCAGATCCACACCATAGACCACGAGCTTGCGCACCCTATCGGACGCACTCCGTAAAGCGACGCCGCTCTGGGAGCATCGCTTATGAAAAATCTTGAAGAAGCCAAGGCAAGCTTACTTGGTGTGCTCGCAGATGCATGGCGTTCAGGTGGAGACCCGGAATACCGCGCGCAATTAGTAACGGTTACGGTGGCACGCCTCTTGCGCTTTATGCACAAGAGTACACTCGAAGACGCGACCGCCGATCCGTATGTTCGTGAGAATCGCGCGGCGGCATATACATTATTTGAGACTGGTGTCATACGCCTTACCGAGGAAGGCGTAGCGATCGATCCTGATAAAGCACGCAGTGCGATATGGTTTGACGCACTCAAGGAGCTCAATCTTGCCATCATTCGCGCATACGAATCACATGACCCGGCAACCCTTGATCGCCTCACCGAGCACTATTGCGACCCTGCGTACCCACCGATCGTCGAACTCATCGAATGGGTGAATCGTCCCACGGTATGAGTCCGCCTAAGTCAATCAACACCTCCCGCTCATTGCATAGTATCCCTAAAGATCATCCCGGTATCAGATCGTGACCGAGGTGCGGCATACACTTTCCGAAAAAAGTACCATTGCCTGTACCTGTGCAGATGCGCTATACGCCGGAGCGCTGAAATATCTCCCACTGGTCGCGGAATTGCAGATCGCGACCAAGCAATTCTTGGAAGGTCCCCTCCGCACGAACCTGCCCTTTGTCAAAGATAACGATCCGATCGAAGTAGCGCAGGAGGTTCATCTTATGGATCGAGGCAATGAACGTCTTGTCATGAAATGTTTCGAAAATTTGCTCATATATCAATCCTTCGTTACGTGAATCGACCGAGCTCGTTGATTCGTCCAGAAGAATGATCTGTTTGCCACGCGCAAACAAGAGCGCGCGGGCAAGTGCTAAGCGCTGTTTCTGCCCACCTGAGAGATTGACACCCTTCTCATTCACGACCGACTCAAGACCTTTGGGTAACTCCTTGACCACATCGGCAAAACACGCCAACCTCAACACTTCGCCGATCCTATCTTCGGCGTATTCCATTCCAAACGTTATATTCTCGCGAATCGATACGGAGAACAGTTCCGGTTCTTGCGGCACAAGCATCGTTCCTAGGTCCAACTCGGCAAACGATTTTGGAACGTACGAGCCGTTGATATGTAACTCAGAAGAAACAAATGGGTACAAACCATGTAGCACTTTTAAGAACGTCGTCTTGCCAGAGCCGGACTCGCCAATAAGCGCAATACGCTCTCCGCGAGCAACGGAAAACGAATCAACATCAAGTGTCTTGGCAGCATTTTCGACCGAATCATACGAGAAGTGGAGATTCTGCATACTAAGGTATTCAATCTGAAATGCTTCTTGTTCGAGCGGATGATTATTAGAAACTGCCCCTTCGAGAGGTTCTGCATTTTCAACACTAGCCTTGTGTTGAATGATCTCGCTGTACAGCCAGCCAAAATTTTGAAACACCGTACTCGCACTATTCAAATACAGATACAGTGCGCTGACGGTGCCGATCTGAAGTGCCGCACCAAGAGTCATTTGCTGATACAGATAGACGATAAGAAATACTACAATGATTGCGGTGAAGAAAAATGACACCGCAAACCACTTTAATTCACCCAGTCTGTTGTTCTGCATGTAGAGACCATGGGGTTTCCAGAAACTGTGGGTGACCGATGAAGCGATTACACTCTGTATACGCAGTATGATCACACTCGTAATATTAGAAAGCGCATCAAACACCTTAGCTCCAATGCGATTATCAAAGACGTTCAGCCGCATATACTGTGGTACCAGGACCTTATCAAAACGATACATAACAAAAAGTGCCATCGCCACAAACAGAAATACGCCAAGCGAGATCCACAGATCAAAGAACCATAGTACGACAACGGTTCCGAGTGCACTCACAATGCTCTGGATCACCATGAATGAACCGTTCAAGTAGGTGTAGAGAGCATGGCTCGCCTTATTAACCTTGTCGATCGTATCGCCACTATCACGATCACTGTGCCAGGCAAGCGGAAGATCTACCACCCCACGAAAAAGATGCTCTTTGTATGTGCGGCTGATCTCAAACGCAAGCTTGTTTTCCCATATCCTGCCAAACCCATGAAAGAACCAATACACCACATAGATACCAAAGAAGCCAAAGATAAGAAACGACACATACCTGAAATTTTCCGGTGAAATACCATTCGCCTGCAACTCGTTCAAAATAAACCCGATCAAAAGAGGCTGAAGGAATGCAACGACATTCGACAGTACGAAAAAAGTGACGTAGGTCACAAATAACCAACGCCTCCCCTCGGCAAATTGCCATGCCTTGCGGAGTAGAAATACAACGGGTTCGTTGGCGAGTTTAGTAAGCATATAGTGGCGATATATTCTGCTTGGTCGGGTTATACAGCACCGCGTCTCTTCTAATACATCCATGGTGATTCATAGCTAATCACATATAATCTCTGAGCTATGTGCACAACCAGATCATTTCAGCGCTCCAGTGCATCTCGCACCAGCTTCAACAGAATGCATTAATGCTACCATGCAGTCATTTGTATCTGAAGAATGTGTATACCGGCAAGAAGTGACTGTCAGCATATTAGCCACCTTCAGGAGCTGTGGATATATACAAGAGCATTAACGATTAAGTGTTATAATAGAAGTTACTGTTACACGTAATCTGCTGGATTGTTCAATCTGCCACACACTATCATGGCATCATATATCGCTCTATTTATATTCGTAGCCATTGTCATCGCTGTTATAGTTTTTTTTGCTATGCGTCACTCTAAAATGAAATCGTCAGCATGGAGGGGTACGGTAGTCGACAAAGGGACTCGCGAACACGTAAGGAACAACTCGGTCAGCAGACGAAATACCCAACA
>PWVU01000152.1 GCA_003561715.1 Candidatus Kaiserbacteria bacterium
AAAAAAATCCCAGTCCTCCATCTTGAAAATGGTCGGATCCCACCGAATGCCATCATCAATGACATTGCGTGTATGCATCGCACCGGATGTATCGGTGTGCAATTTTCTATGAAAGATCGACTGCGGTGACACCTCTTCCGGAAAATCATCAGAGTCATCAATGCGCGTAATAAGCACCCCGTCCCTATACAACTCTTTTATTCTGTCGCCTTTGGGGAATCCCCACACCACCCCCGTATGTGTCGAAAACTCCTCGGTCATGCGCTCAAGATACTTCGGATAGAGCACATTATCGCTGTCCAGATACGCTATCAAATCTCCTTTGGCGATTTCCATTCCATAGTTTCGCGCAGTTTGCTGATTCTCATGTTCTTCACGTATGTAGATGATTCGGTTGTCGCTAACCTGTCCCACTACCGTTTCCGTTTCGTACGTAGAGCCGTCGTCTACGATCAGCAGTTCCCAGTGGGGGTATGTTTGTGCCATAACACTCTCGATCGCCGATGGAAGAATGTATCCTCGGTTATAGGTTGGCACAATGATTGATACGAGTTTCATGTGGCGAGTATATCAGAGCACGGAGTATTTTGTCATTTGTAAAAGCACGTTGAGCCTTTTCACCATTCTGTATGCGCACTCCTAATCGATCAGTCCTTTTTCTTTCAAATCATCAAAGATAAGCTGGTCTACCGGACTCACTTCGTCTCGCTTTGAGTAATTGAACCATGCGAGTTCTTCCACCTCTGCGCTCGGCGAGAGCGTGCCGTGATATTGCGCGGTGTAGCACGTCATCCGGACCACGGTGCCTTGTGGCTTGCCATGAGCTTGCGCCTCAAAGGTGCCGTAGTGTCTGATAGTTTCGGGGATGAGGTCTACACACAATTCTTCTTTCATCTCTCGAATGAGCGTTTGCTCATCACTCTCGCCCAACTCTCTCTTGCCTCCGGGAATGTACCACTTGTCTTTGCCAATACTGCGGGTCTCAAGTACCGTACGATCTCGTATTTCTATAAAAGCCAATTTGTCGATATAGGTTGTGTTCATGGTACAATCACTACTCAAGCGGACGAGGCCACTCATGATACGGCAACAAGTCGCGAAGCTTCGCTATTTGTTCGAGCCCGAGAACTATAGCCCCCAAGTTCAATTCGTCGATATCTCGCATGAATTGCCTGCAAACTCCGCAGGGCGGGAGTACATGTAGTTTATCCGTTTCTTCATCTCTCCACACCGCAACAACCTTTTCAAATCTGTATGTTCCTTTTGATATCATTGCGGCTAGTGCGCTACGCTCTGCACACAGCCCCCAGCTTGGCGTGTCAACACAAACGCCAGTATAGGTATTTCCGTCGCTACCCAACACCACAGCCCCAACGTCGCCATGCAGTCGACCGTGCTCATCGAGACGCCTATGTAGCACACTCGCTACTCTTGAAATGAGTTCGTCGTTTTTCATTAAGCAAACTATATCAATATTGCTTTCCCTATGCCATACATACACAAAGGGACTTGTCCCCCTCTGGTAATTCACTCCGCTTGCGCTTCGTTCATAACCGCCGTGGACGCGGTTTCCTCCTCTCTCGTGCTTGGGCACGCGGAGAAAGCCGTTCAAGTCCCTTCACTCGCTCGTAACGCAAAATCACCCTGACGGGTGATGTTGCTAACTGCGCGAGTGAAGGGACTTGAACCCTCGACCTTCCGCGTGCACGGTATCCATGCTTTTCAGCACGGCGTGGACTATATCTTCACCCTATCTGCCGATCGACAAACGTAGGTGCCCCGGTATCTAGTCTCTACGGCGCCCCATACCTATGTGTTTTTGTGGCATGGGTTCCCTCGGTATTAGCCTATTCAACGCATTGCTGCAGTGAACGTAGCCTTCACCGATATCCCGGAAAGTTTCAATCCCCCTTTCGAAGGGAAAGCTGCAGTTGCCTACAGGCGGACGCTCTAACCAGCTGAGCTACACCCGCATATTCGCCGCTCGTTCTCGCTCCCGCATAAAGCGCTCAAATACCAAGCGTTTTCGAGGCAATTGCAAGGGAGACGGACGCGTATACAGTAGATCATATAGCGCCAGCGAACTGCGTACGCTATACGATAACCGAAAATAGCTACCTCTGCAAGCTAAGGAACCCGTGATGTCTTTTTGTTCAAGCGCGCTTTTGAGTGATTCGAGAAACGCCAGTGAGCACGAGGTGAATGCGGTTTGAATGACCAAATGATTTGTTTGGCGTTCTTTGTGTACCAATCCGATCCACACGTTCCCATCTCCATCGAAGTATCCCCGCACAAAGTCGCCAAGATACGCATCGGGCACCGAAGGCATGCGCGTGATGTGTGCCTCGCGTGGGATAACGCCGAGACGCGCAAGGTCTGCACAAAGCGCTTTGCTGCCGATCTGCAAACGATATATTGTTTGCTCATTGCCTTCACGCTCTCGCACATGAATTGCGTGATTTGACCCCAATACCTTCTGTATTTCTTGAAGAAGCGTTAGATCGGTTATTTGAATGGAGAGAAAATGCGTGTCGCGTTTGGTGTGTATCACGGTGCCGTCGGCAATAATGAATCCCAACACATACGCCATTTCAGGCGTCCATGTTTTGAAGAATCGTGCGTTGAGCTCTCTTGCGATCGGCATTACGTACATTGTACGCCGTGACAGTATATCTACCTAACCATATTGATGCGCAGACTGTAGACACATTGAGCAATCACCGATTTTTCAGCGCCTGCTCGATACTCGCAAAGAATGCACGGTCGGTCTCCTCGCGCGACATAAGGCCGGCGAGCGCACGAGGTACGTTCTCTTTGAAACGCATGCGAAGCGACTCGTCTTTGACGAGTCGCTCAAGTGCTCGCGCAAACGCGTCCGTATCCCCCACCGGCACAACGAGCGCCGTCTCTTCATCTCGCACCACCTCACCCACACAGCCGACATCAGTGGTCACGATCGGCAAGCGCCCAGCTAATGCTTCGATCAGCACGCGTCCCCATCCTTCATAGCGCGAAGAAAGTAGCAACACATCCGCCGTTTTCAAATACGAAACGATATCGTCACTCCATCCTTCAATATGTATACGGTCTGCATGGATACTTGTTGCGGCTCGCGCCTTCACTGACGCATCATTGTTTCCGCTTCCCACCATCACCAGATGCACGCGCGGTGCGGTTTCAGCGACTTGCTCAAAAGCGTCGAGTAAGAAGCCGAGATCTTTTTCCGGCGAAAATCGCCCGATATAGAGTGCGATGAACGAGTCGCGCCCATAGCGCTCATGCAAATCGAATGTGGGTTGCGCGCTTTCAATATGCTTGATCGGCGTATACATTGGCACGATCGCGATCTTCGACTCGAGAATACCCAGCGCCACCAATGCAGAGCGGCTACGCTTAGAAACCACCCGAATCGCATGTGCCCTCTTCAGCACGAATCGGCCGATATGGTAGCGTATCCGATTTGCAAGTGAGCGCGAGCGCCACCATGCGCCACTAAAACAATCTTGATGATCTTGCACATGGAGTGCGATGCGATGCGCGCGCGCAATCCACCACCCCAAGATCCCCAGATCAAACGGATCCTGAGTCGTCAATATCCACTCGTTAGTGTCTGCGTTTTTCAGTATTGAAGAAGCGACGGCAGGTATATCAATGTAGTATCGCCATCGCGCGGGCGATGCGGTCGGGTACAAATGTATGGTGGGCGCAAGTGATATGCGCTCACGCGTGTCATCCATGGTTGGAATCACAACATGGATCTCATCTGCATATCTTGCGTAGCCGCGAAAACGATCGGCACCGGCGCTCTCTGAGTCAAGCAATGAACGATCGAGCGAGAGCATTAAGACCTTCATACACCAAGGAGTTTGAGTAGTTTGTCAGCGCTTGTGTTATTGGAAAACTCGCGCGCTTTGCGGTAGGCATTGTACGCAAGTATCTGTGCGAGTTTGGCATCGACCAACACCTCAAAGATCGCTTCTTCCAGTGCACCGACATCATTATACGACACGAGCAGACCTTCTTTGCGATCTTCGAGCAACTCGCGATTGCCACCCATAGGTGTCGTGATGATCGGCACACCCGCATCCATCACCTCAAGCAGTTGGTGCGACAGTCCTTCGTAGCCGGTGTTGAGCACAAAAAGGCGCGCGCCGGCAAGACACTTCTGCATCTCATCTTGCGAGAAGGTGCCCATCAGCTTTATGTATTCACCGGCATCATTCGTGATGATCAATCGCTCAAGCTCGTCGCGCTGTGGACCGTCTCCCAGTATGGCAAGGTGCGCGCTCGGAAAGCGCGTGCGCACCCGCGCCACCGCCTCGATAAGCGCACGAAATCCTTTCCAGGGCATAAGGCGTCCAGCGCTTACCATGAAGCCGGTCTCGCGATTTTCGGTAAGCACATGTGCGTCGTGCTTGGGCGTAAAACCGCTATAGACCACTTCGATCTTCCCCTCCCCAATGCCACCAAGTGACACAACAACAGTCTTGAAATACTCGCTCGGCACAATGATGCGCTCGGCACGCGAAAGCACCAGTCGCTCGATCCATAACCGCAGTCGCACCGAGAAGGGATAGATCGAGGGTCGTTGCAAGAACTCATCCAGGAGCACATGCACCTGCCCACGCTCAACTCCCAACTCCCATGCGGTGATGCCTGCGATGCGCACAATGAGCGGAATGCGGCGCAGACGCGCCACAATGAGCGCGGGGAGCCCGACGCTTGAGGCATCAAGCGCGTAGAGGCGGCGGGCTCCGCCCGCCGCCTTCCACAGCCGCCACATATACACGAGATGCCGAACGCCCGGCTTCAAATGTCGCACCTCTCGAAATGAGACAATCGTATGCGCGACACCACGCTCTTTGAGCAATTCCTCAAGCATCGCTACATGCGTTGCCGGCCCACCGATATCGGGCTTGCTCAAGGGTGTTGCTATTAAGAGAGACATAGCACCAGTATACCCGTGCCACGTTCAAACGCCCACCCATTTCCTGTTCGTATCGCTCACCACCGGGGAGCACTTACTGTTTTTCCACCACCGGCGCAAACACTCGCTCTTCCATATCTTTTGCAATACCTTCCCATCGGTATTTTTCTTCGATCATCTTCCGCGCACGCTCCGTCACTGTACGTGTTTCATCAGGGTCGGCGAGAATAGTTTCAACCGCCTGCGCTATTGCTTTGGGATCATTTTTTTGCACGACCCACGCAGTCTTGCCATATTCGTTTTCGTCCTCGCTGTCAAATACATACTCTGCCAACCCTCCTTCGCGTGTTGCAATGAGAGGTAAGCGTGATGCCATCGCCGACAGCCCCGCGATACCGATACCTTCCGAGCGACTGGGCATCACAAACATATCCGCGGCACGCCGATAGCGCGTGACTTCTTCAGGAGGCACGAGACCCGCAAAGATTACGCGTTCGTTGACCCCTAATGCATCTGCAAGCTTCCGCAATGCCGCTTCCTGGGTGCCACCTCCGACTATCAATAGCACTATGTGTTTGGGCAACAAAGGTAATGCGTGGATCACCTCATCAAACGCTTTCTGGAATTCAAGCCGCGCGGTATTTACTAACACCACCGACTCTGACGCTATACCTAACTCATCACGCAACTCATCTCGCATATCCTCGGTATACGCATCATCATCCAAGTCATTGGGGTCCGCGCCATTGGGAATCGTCACGACTTCTCCGGCAAACCCGCGTGTTACAGGCCAACTCGCCAACGACTGAGATATTGCGTGAATGCATGCCGCGGTGCGAAAACCATGATCCAAAAGAGGCGTGAAGGGGCGGATGAACCACCGCCCAAACGCTCGTTCATACAGATCGCCATCTTGTAAGGTCAAGATATGCGGCAGGTTGACTCCAAGCCATCGCGCAAGTACTACCGGAAACAGCATATAGGTCATTACCGCCCAGATCGCATCAAACGGATCATTTGTATGAAGCTGTCGTGCTTTCCACGCAGCCAGGGGCACGAACAACACTTTTGAAAGATAGGCACCACCCAAGCCAACTCGATAGATTTCGACATTACCTATTCGCTCACGCGCGGGCGAACCCGGTTGACGCAAGGTTATCATCGAGAAGGCGAAACAAGACTGGTCGACCCGGTCAGTCACTTCCCGTATGGCAATTTCGGCACCACTTACGTACTTGGGATAGTACGCAAGGGAAAAAATGAGTATACGTCTAGGAGGTTCGAGTGAGTCCATGGATATACTCGGGTAGTGAATAGCGAGGCTTCCATCCCAATTCGAGTGTTGCACGACGGATGTCCACGCTTGAGGTCATACGGTTGCCGGGACGCTCTTCCAGCCAGGTTATGTCACCGCCGAACAATTGTGCCACCTCTTCAAGGGAATACGCGTCCGGATGTCCAAGTCCATACTCATCACCCGCACCGCGCGCTCCTACCTGCACGAGCCCCTCTACAATATCATAGATATGCGTAAAATTCCTCTTTTGTGTACCCGGTCGTCGTACCGGCAACGGCACACCCTTTTTCCAACACGACGCAAAGATACCGATGACCGTACCGGTCTCCGGATCGCTTCGTTCCCGTGGGCCGTACACATTGTAAAAATACGTAATTGCGTAGTCGATACCAAACCAATCACCGTAACGCTGGACCAGATCGGTATTGGTTGCCTTACTCCACGCATACGGACTTTGCTCTTTACCGATACCTCCGTCGGCGTATTTAGTCGAAGAGCCGGCGTAAATAAGCTTCCCCCCACGCATGCGTACAAATTCCAAGACCGCTTGCGTGCCAACCACATTTGATGCTAGCACGCGAGCTATGTCTGCAAAACTTTGCTCGACCCGTGCGTACTCACCCAAGTGATAGATCATATCGGGCGACTCAGGAATAAGAGTTGCAATGTCTCTCGTGTGCCCCTTACGATATTCGATCTCCGGGATGTGGTTGCCCCGAGAACCGGTTGAGTAATCATCGAGACTTATAACGCAATGCCCCTCGCGCACAAGACGTTCACAAAGATGTGAACCGATGAACCCAGCCCCACCGGTTACGAGTATCAGTTTCTTTGCAGGTATTTTTTCAGACATGATGATCACCAGATATCACATTCGTCAATGCAACCGGAAAGGCTGGGCGTGCTCCAGCCCCACCAGTTACGAGTATCGTTTTCTTCTGAGAGCTTATTTCAGACATACAAAACTGTGTACATTTTACGAACCAGTTCAACCAGAGGAGCTGGGCGTGCTCCAGCCCCGTCGGTTACAAGCATTGTTGATTTTTTGTCGCCTTCATCAACTAACATTGATACGTTTGGTGAAATAGATCATATCATAATACACTACCGCGGCGTGTCGGGCGGTAAGGAGTCGACTTCTACGATCGTAAACGCGTCGGCGGTCGGGAGCGTATTCGCAGAGGGATCTATGGTTGGTGGCGGAGCGATGTCGACCTCGTTCGTGTGAGGCACACTGAGTTGCGAACGACCCAATTGCACAACGAGTACACTGGCGCCGGCAACAACGGCAAGCAAAAGTCCGATCCATGCAAATAGACCGGCATCACGCCCTGTATGAGGAAGCGCACCAGCAGCCGCCATATACTGAGAACGATCGGTCTGTGACGGCGTGGCGTGGATATGCTCTTGCTCGGCTTCGTATGACGCAACTTCAGGTGCGCGGTCAACCAGCGAAGGCGGTCGAGCCTGCATGGGCACACTCGGCGCTGTCTGAACGTTGTTCATCTGTGCCAGTGATGCCGCGATACGCGAATCCGGCTCAGTCTCGACCGACGCACGCGTTGTATCGGTCGGCTCCATAGCGTATGCCGCAATAGGGTGTTTTTCCGTATTGAGTACCATAACTGATCCGCTTGTATTGCCGGTCAGTCCAAGGGCACGACGTGACAGACGCACCGATTGCTCACCGGCAATATAGGTGTGTGGCGGGAAGCGGCTAACCTCAGCACCGATCACAAGTGACATACCGGAGAGATCTGCCATCTCGGCACTTTCGTTGTGTATCTCAATATATGTGTCAGTCACAGAGCGCACCGCAAAAGCGGGTTCTTCTACCGTAACTACAACCGTCGCGTGCGCGCGTTTTTCTTCTCGAAACAGAGTACTGCGCCCTTCGAGCGCCACGATATATGTGCCGGGTTCAGTATACATGTGGCGCACCTGTGCCCCACGATATACCGTCCCGTCTCCCATATTCCATTGATATGCTACCCCGCCGACAAGCTCACGACTTCCGGAATGAGCCCTGGCAACAAAGGTGATTGGCATGCCAAGATGCGCTTGGCGATCGCCACCCATATCGACCGAAAAGAGCGGATCGGCAACACGGGTAAGTGCACCACGATCGAATGTTGGTTGCGCAACCACACGCGGAGCTGCAGATACACGTGTGGTACTCCCTTCATCGTCGACTTCGGTCGCCTCGGTTGTATTAGGCGCCCGTGGCGTGGGACGCGCGGTCACCCATCCATCCTCTATGCGCTGAAGCGTATCTTTGGTCGTATTGTCGCCGCCGATTGCCCAATTGTCGCTACCATCCACCCGGTCCGCCAAGCGTCCTTCTGCATCATATAGTTCCAATATCTCGCCACGATTGCCAAGTGCTCCGGTATAGATGAGGTCTGCGGGAATACCCGGGACCGACTCATCACTGGTGCGCTCCAACAAGAAATACCCGCCCGCGGCGATCGTACCTGAAAGCGATATATTTGGAGAGCCGTCGACCGCCGAAAGTCTCCAGCCATCAAGCGATACGCTTGATGCCCCCGCATTATGCAACTCGATCCACTCGTGATTGGGTGAGGTGTGCGTACCCATCCACGCAACTTCGGAAATGATCACGTCAGCATACGTAACAAACGGGAGTGCTACGCATATGAAGACAATGGTCACATAGCGTACGAATGAGTGCATACACACTAATATCGCGGCTCATCGGGAACCTCGAGCATACGGCGCAGATCCGCCTCCGGTATTTCTGGAGAAGGAGCACTGAATCTGTTCGATGTTTGCGTGTGTGTACGCCTTGCAGATACCGAGTCCTCTCCGGGTGGGCGGTGGGTAGTAAGCGGACTTTGATACTCGGCAGTATCACCGGCATACGACGTAGTTTCGACAGCATCAGACCCAGGACCCACAGAGTCAACGTCGTTGGATCGAGTGCGCTGGTCGGCTATTTCTTGAGGAGCTTGTGATGCAGAGACAGAACCGGAGAGTGCGGCGAGCGCTTCTTTAAGCTGATTGCGTCCCTGCTCTTCCGCCTTAAGAACATCGGGGGGAGGCGTTTTTTTCTTCTTTTTCTTTTTTGAAGAATTCTTCCCCGAGTCGTTTGTAGGTATACGTGTAGCGGGCTCTTGATTGTGCACTTTTTGCGCATCTTGTCTGTGTAGTGGTCCCGCGGGATGTTCGATAGCTGTCTCGTTTGATAGTTGACCCTTGTGCTCTGCCACTCGCTCATCGTTTGAGTGCTCCGACGAGCGTTCCCCTATTTCAGAGTCTCTATTTTCTTTTTGTGCAAGGGTTGCGAGAAGCGAACGCAAATCGCCCGCACTTTTTTCTTGTGCCGGTCGCTCGTTCTTTTGTGATCCCTGAGAGACGCTTTGCACCGAAGCTTTTTTTTCTACTGTTCCACCTGCTTCTTTTTGGGCAAGTGCTGATAGCTTCTCTTTAGGCGGTCGCTCAGGCTGCTTATCAGCTGGCGGTCGTGGTGCCGAATTTAGCTTTTTCTTTCCTGCTGACGCAGTGGGCTGAGTAATTGGTTCGTGCCATTGTTTAATGTTCTCCTCCACTTCTTCGCGCGGCTGAGAATAGGTGCGACGGGAGTACGCAATCGCCTGATCACGATGACTGATATGTGGTAATTCAATCGGTGGTAAGGTTGTTGCCGAAAACGGCTGACTCGACACACCATCGATCATAAGTTTGAGATAGATCTGCCGCGCACCCAAGTTCACAATGTCTTCGACCATAAAGGTCGGTGCGAATTCTTTCTCCAATACCTCGGCATCATACGCTCCCACGCGGAAGGTGATCATGGTGCCTACGTTACCAAAGACCGCCGCACGCACCTCTTCTTCCATTTGCTCGATATACTGGTGTGCGATCGTCAGCGACAACTTGTACTTGCGCGCCTCGGAGAGGATGTCGGCAAATGATTTGTTGGCGAAGGATTGAAACTCGTCTACATACAGATAGTGTGGCGGCAGCTTCGCCATTTCACGCGGGTCAGCATCCGCACGTGACATCGCCGCCAGGTATATCTTGGTAATGAGCATGGAGCCAAGCAAGTTGGCATTCCCTTCGCCCACACGCCCTTTGGAGAGATTGACGATAAAGATCTTCTTTTCGTCCATCAACTTGCGCATGTCAAATGCCGAGCGCGGCTGACCGATGATATTGCGCACAAGCGCATTGCTCGCAAATTGCCCGATCTTATTCTGAA
>PWVU01000058.1 GCA_003561715.1 Candidatus Kaiserbacteria bacterium
ATGAGGAGACGGGCGACGTGGTGGAGGCCTGCGCCGCCATGCAGGAGGTCGTGGCAGCGCGTGCCGATGAGGCGGTCTTCTTCCAGTGGTACGGGTACAACACCACCCGCATCACTGTCGACCAGGTGTGTCCACTCACGCCGCCGACGGACGACTCGTCGCCGGAGCTGTAAGGGAGGGCGCCGCCGCGCCAGAATTCGCATCGCCCGGCCCTGCCCCTTATCCGGCACGGCCGTCACACCATTCGGCGGGACCGACCGGCGATTGCCCCCGGCGGCAAGCGGATCTATAATGCCGCTGCCAGCCGCAGATGCCCAACGGCCAGACCGGGCCCATACGCGCGAGGGAGGACCCCATGACCAACATCGACTTGCTCCTCACCGGTGGCGAGGTGCTGACCATGAACGAGGCCTTCGACCTCTTCTCGCCCGGGGCCCTGGCCGTCCGCGACGGCGCCATTGAGGCCGTCGGGCCCGCCGACGAGATCGGTGCCGCGTACGATGCCGACGAGGTGGTAGATTGCAGGGGCTGCGCCGTCATCCCGGGCCTGATCAACGGCCACACCCACGCCCCCATGACGCTGCTGAGAGGCCTCGCCGACGATCTGCGGCTCGATGTCTGGCTCATGGGCTACATGATGCCCGTCGAGCGCGAGTTCGTACGCCCCGACTTCTGCTGGCTCGGTACCCAGCTCGCCTGCGCCGAGATGTTCCGCTCGGGGGTCACGTGCTACGGCGACATGTACTATTACGAGGAGGCTGTCGCCGACGCGACGGCCGAAGCGGGCATGCGCGGGGTCTGCGCCCAGTCGATCCTCAAGTTCCCCACTCCCGATGCCGCCAGCTACGACGTGGGACTGCGCCTGGCGCAGGACTTCGTAGCGCGCTGGGTGGGACACGATCTCATCGTCCCCGCCATCGGACCCCACGCGGCGTACACGGCCACCACGGAGTTGCTCCACGAGAGCACGCGCCTGGCCCTGGAGTACGACGTGCCCATCCACATCCACATCGCCGAAACCGACGATGAGGTCCAGGACCAACTGGAGATCCACGATCAACCGGTTGTCTCCTGGCTGGAGGAGCAGGGGCTCTTCGATGCCGCCGTCACGGGGCATCACTGCGTCCACCTCGATGACGATCAGCTCCGCATCCTCCGGATCCACGGCGCCGGGATCACGCACAACCCCTCCAGCAACCTCAAACTGGCCAGCGGCTTCGCGCCGGTCTCCCGAATGCTCAAGCTGGGCATCCCCGTCGCCGTGGGGACCGATGGAGCGGCCAGCAACAACGACCTCGATATGTTCGAGGAGATGCGCCTGGCCGCCCTGCTGGCGAAGGGCGTCAGCGACGATCCCACGGCTCTGCCCGCCCGCCAGGCCCTGGCTATGGCCACGCGGCTGGGGGCCAGCGCCCTCCACATCGCCCATCGAACCGGATCGCTGGAGGTGGGCAAGCGCGCCGACGTGGCCGTCGTCGATCTGGAGCGCATCCATATGACCCCCCGCTTCCAGCGCGGCTCCGATACGGTCGACTCCCTCGCGTCGGCCCTCGTCTACTCGGGGAAGAGCACCGACGTCCGCGACGTGTTGGTTGACGGGCGCTGGGTCATGCGCCATCGGGAACTGCTCACCCTGGACGTGGAGGAGTTGCGGCGGAGGGCCGCGAAGGTGGCACACCGCATCGATACATTCCTCAGCGCGCGGGAGGAGAGCGTGCTCAGCAAACTGGTCGCCATCGGGGGCGTCAACCGCGTGGAGACCTTCGAGGTCCAGGTCAGGGTCCACTTCGAGGACGCGGCGACCGCGGAGAGGCTGCTGGAGAAGGAGGAACTTGTCCCTGTCCGCTCTTCCCGGCGGCATCAGTACGACACCTACTTGCTCTTCGGCGATATGGAGAGGGACCGATTGCGCTATCGGGAGGATGAGATCCTCGATCCGGACAGCGAATCGGAGATCGAGAGCGTCGTCTACCGGCTCACCCTCATCGGCGAGACCAAGCACCGTGAGTTCCCCCGCTCCATCGTGCTGTCCAGGTCCCGCTTCGACGCGCCGGCCACCCATAGCGCTCGCTTCTACCGCGAGTACTTCCAGCCCCAGGACGAGATCGAGGTGCACAAGGACCGGCATCGCTACCACGTCCGCTACGGGGGCACCGACTTCGCCATCAACCTGGATCGCGTCCTCAGGCCCAATCTGCCCGGCGTCTACCTGGAGATCAAGAGCCGCACCTGGTCAGCCCAGGACGCCGAGCGAAAGGCGCAGCTCATGGCCGAGTTGTTGGATCTCTTCGACGTCGAGGCAGAGAGGATCGTAAAGGCCGAATACGTGGAGCTCGCGGTGGAGTAGGGTCGCTCCAGGAGCCTCTCACTGGTGGTGTGCCGCAAAAGTCCCACGATCTCCGTGGGATGTCCTGTGAGCGGGGAACGGGACAGGTTTCAGGCGTGCTTCGGGTACGGTTGGCCCGACGGACAGCCTCAGTGTCGATCCGTCTCTCGTGCGGCTTCCAGTAGGATCCGCCCGATCTCCACCCCCCGCCGCGGTTCGTCCGCGTGCTCCAGCAGGACGGCGACCGCGTAGCGCTCCGCGTCCCCGGCCGGCGTCCACCCCAGGAACCAGGCGTGCGGCTCGCCCGCACCGGCCACCGCCACACTCCAATGCCCCGGCACGCCCTCCCACTCCCGCCAGGCCGCCAACAAGG
>PWVU01000032.1 GCA_003561715.1 Candidatus Kaiserbacteria bacterium
CTCAACTCTCTTTCTTTTATGGATGGTGGAGGCCCAATGATATTTAAAACTCCGTCACAAAAAATATACGAAGACATCATAGCGAGCATAGTGCGCAACTAACGAGAGTCTTTTCTCGGTAGTCCACTTGAGTGTAGCTATTAGAGTATAAACAACCAGAGGTATTTGGTATACTCAGAGCATGAAAATAACGTGGATTATTATTGGCACATCACTTTTTGTGCTGGGTGGATTTGGGGGGTACAGCATCGCGTCGTGGTTTGAGAATGAGAACACGCCGGAGTTGCTGCAGATTGAAACGGAGGAGCAGGTGGTCCATGAAGGTGAGGTCGAGATTCCAACTTCGATCTCGCTTACTCATCTCTCCGATGACGAGCGTCGCGCCTTTCTGCTTGCGGTGATTGAGGTAAACCGAGAGGAACCCGAGGTGATCGAGGACGATATGCCTGAGTTGGTCTCGCCGATCGTTGCTACAACCACAGATACTACCGATACCGATGTGGGAGAAGGCGATCGCGCTTTTCCGTTCGATTCTGAAAAGCGTTACCCGATTGTCGATATGCCGTTGCATCCCGCAAATGGCACTCTTCGGACACTCACCTCAGCCGAAGGCATGCTGTTGCGCTTCGAGGATCTCGACATGCTTAACGGTCCTGATCTGCATCTCTACCTCGCGTCCGACCTCGCAGCAAGTGAGTATATCGATCTGGGACCGGTGCGCGGTGTGCGCGGAGATATCAACTATCCGCTTCCGGAGGATATTGATCTGACACGGTACCCGTATGTGCTTCATTGGAGCGTACCGTTTGGGGTACTATTCAGCTATGCCGATATTACCGTTCAATGATGTATTGTTGTAACGTATTATGTCCACCGGGTGTTGTCATATATAAGATATGGCGAAGTATCAATTTCTAACACCCTAACTCCTAACACCCTAAGTACCTACTCGTATGTGTGGCATCGTAGCATACACCGGCAGTCGATCGGCGGTCCCCATACTTCTTGACGGATTGACCGCGCTTGAATATAGGGGATACGACTCTGCGGGGCTTGTGACGTCTACGCGGATGTATAAAGAGGTGGGGAATGTGGCGGCACTGCGGGCTTGTCTTGATGCGGATACGTCCTTGAGGAAAAAAGGTAAAGAGAAAAAAGAACAAGACACCGCAGGTATCGCGCATACGCGTTGGGCGACCCACGGCGAGCCGACCAAGGTCAATGCACATCCGCATGCCGGGCGTGATGAGCGAGTGTGGCTTGTGCACAACGGCATCATTGAGAATTATCTTGAACTCAAGCAATCGCTCGAAGCGGCGGGACACTCGTTTCGATCAGATACCGACTCGGAAGTACTCGCGCATCTCATTGAATCCCACTATACAAAAAAGAGGGCGGAAAAACATACGCTCGCGCAGGCAGTCACCGAGGCGCTTGCGCAGGTACGCGGCACCTACGGCATTGCCGTATTTGATCGAAAACAGCCGAGTGAGATCGTGGTTGCGCGGATGGGCAGTCCTTTGTTGATCGGTGTCGGTGCGGGGGAGTACGTGATCGCCAGTGATGCGTCCGCGGTAATACGACACACACGCGATATTGTATATCTGAATGATGGTGAGTACGCGATAGTCTCGCCGTCAAACCTCGCGATCTACTCGCTCAGCCATGAGAAGAAAACACACACGATCGATCATATCGACTGGGCGCTTGAGGATGTGCAAAAGCAAGGGTACGAGCACTTCATGCTCAAAGAGATCATGGAAGGACCCGAGGTCTTGCGCGCAAGTGCGCGCGGGAGGATCAAAGCAAGCTCGGGCGATGTTGTCCTGGGAGGTCTTGCGGAGCACGCCGATGCACTGCGCGGCTTGTCGCGTCTTGTCATTGTCGCGTGTGGCACCGCCTACTACGCAGGGTGCGTCGGCAAGCGCCTTATTGAGGAGCTGGCGGGCATTCCGGTTGAAGTTGAGGTGGCGAGTGAGTTTCGCCACCGGCGATTATTGTATGACAGAAATACGGCGGTATTGGCGGTGACTCAATCCGGGGAGACTGCCGACACGCTGTGGTCGATACGTGAGGCGAAAAAGCAGGGATTGCTTACGCTTGGTGTTGTGAATACGGTCGGCTCGACCATTGCGCGTGAGACGGATGCCGGCGTATACAACCACGCCGGTCCCGAGATCGGCGTTGCGTCGACCAAGGCATTCCTTTCTCAGATCGAAGTACTTGCCATGATCGCCGTATATCTCGGACGCATGCGGGGATTGAGTGAGCGCGAAGGGAAAGCATTAGTTGCGGAGTTGTTACAGATGCCTGATCTGGTTGCTGAGATTCTTACCCACAAAGACGCGATCAAAGAAGTTGCGACACACTATGCTGATGCCACCAATATGCTCTATATTGGTCGACACATGAATGCGCCGGTGGCGCTTGAGGGTGCGCTCAAGCTCAAAGAGATCTCGTATCTGCATGCCGAAGGGTATCCGGCAGGGGAGATGAAGCATGGCCCGATAGCTATGATCGAGCCGTCATTTCCAACGCTTGCGATCGCGCCGCGGGATTCAGTCTATGACAAAATGGTCTCGGCGATAGAGGAGATCAGGGCGCGCAAAGGGCCGGTCATCGCGGTTGTCACTCGGGGTGACACTGAGTTAGCGGGGCGCGTTGATGCGATCATGGAGGTGCCTGAAACACACGAGTTACTCTCGCCATTGCTTACCGTAGTGCCTCTGCAGTTGTTTGCGTACTACGTTGGAGTCGCGCGCGGATACAATGTCGATCGACCTCGTAATCTCGCAAAGTCGGTAACGGTTGAGTAGAGGTGAAAGAATCGGTACAATATATGCGTATACAGCATCACTCACGCAATGCGCGGAGTTCTCTAACTGTATTCATACATGCAATCAATGCACGACAATCCCGAATCTACACAGTTGCATACCTATGATGCGCACGTCCGACGACACACACTCTTTGTCGCTACTGTCGCAGGTATAACCGCGAGTGTGGTAACAGCTGTTCTAACGCTTGGAGTCGGCTATATGATGTGGGGAGCTGTCAGTCCGTCGGGCGAGATCGCATCCGGCATACAAGAGACACGATCTGACATCGATACAAACCTACGAGGATCGAAATGGGTTGAGCGCGAGCATGAGCTGATCGACGTGGTTGCGCGCGCAAATCCGGCGGTCGTATCAATTATTGTCACGCAAGATGTGCCGGTATATGAACAGTATTTTGAGACGTACGATCCGTTTGGTGGACTATTTGGTCCGGGTAATGAATTTCGCATTCCGCGCCAACGCGAAATGGGAACGGAAGAACGGCGCGTCGGGGGCGGCTCAGGTTTTTTTGTTACCGAAGATGGGTTGATCGTGACCAATCGGCACGTCGTTGCGCTTGAGAGCGCTCGGTATTCTGCGGTAACCGACACCGGCGTAACATATCCTGTTGAGGTGCTTGCGCGAGATCCGGTGTTTGATATTGCCATCTTGCGCGTAGAAGAACAGGCGCCCGAGGAGGGATTTCCGACATTGCCATTGGGAGACTCCGGCTCTTTGCAATTGGGTCAGACGGTGATCGCGATCGGGAACGCGCTGGGTGAGTTTCAAAATTCCGTCTCGGTCGGTGTTGTGTCAGGTCTGTCGCGTTCTATTGTTGCAGGCGACCGACAGCGTCGGACGTCGGAATTGCTAGAAGAGGTCATACAAACCGATGCGGCAATCAACCCGGGCAATTCCGGTGGCCCGCTTTTAAACTCAAGCGGTGAAGTGGTTGGGGTAAATGTGGCGGTTGCGCTCGGGTCGGATAATATCGGTTTTGCGCTTCCGGTCAATATGGTGAAGAGTGTGGTCGATTCGGTCGCAGAGCACGGTGAAATACGCATGCCGTTTTTGGGTGTGCGCTATGTGATGCTGAATGAGCGTATTGCCGGCGCGCAAGACCTCACGGTTACGTATGGGGCGTTTATCTCAAGCGGGCAACATGATGTCGCGCCCGTACAGCGGGATTCGCCGGCAGCGAGCGCAGGCATACGTGCAGGCGATGTGATCATTGAGATTGGGGGTTTGAGCTTACGCGAGCGCTCGTTAGCAAATGCAATACGTACTTTTTCGCCGGGGCAAACCGTTGAGGTCGTGATCAATCGAGGCGGGGAAGAGGTACGATTGGAAATAGAGCTGGCGGAGTTTACAAACTCGCAATAGGTCACGCGCCAATGCTCAGCACGAAATAATGTAGGACGTACTAATATCTCCCTCGAAATGCATGCTTAATGGTGTCAGGATCGGCGTATTCAAGTTCTGAACCGGTTGAGAGTCCGCGCCCAAGATGCGTTATACTGCAATCAGCGTCTTGCAGTGCGGGTGCCAGCTTCTCCTCAAGTGCACGCGCAGTCTCTTCACCGTCCGGATTGACCGGAAGCGCAATGATCACTTCCGCAAGCGTGTTCGCTCTGAGGCGTTTGTGCACAAGTGCCAGCAACGGGCGTATGCGCATGTACACATACGGATCCGAGGCAAGTGGGGCATAGAGTCCACCGAGCACAAAGTAGGTGCCGCGAACCACCCCGCTTTTTTCGACATTCTCCAAGTCAACATCCTTTTCTACGATCATAAGCGTAGGTTCACGCGCGGTGTCACTGCAAATGGGGCAGATGTATGGTTGCTCATCCCCGGGTAAAGGTGCGAAATGCCTTCCGCAATCGGCGCATTGCGCGATACGTTGCTTAAGAAGAGTGATGTCGTCAGTTAGGTTTTGTACCCAATCACCACGCGCTCGCAGAAGATAGTAGACCATTCTGCGTGCTTGACGTGGTCCGACACCCGGAAATTTGGTAAATTGTTCGGTCAGTTCTGAGATCTTATCCATAGATTGGTATCACGTATCAAGAATCAAGTATGACGTATCCTGACGCGCGCGTAGTATGTATGTGATGACATGCCATACAGCACAATACCTCTTTAGAAATCATCATCGGCGGTGATCATTTGTTCGTCAAAAGCACCAAAATCACTCTTTTCGATCGACATGAAGGTTGCTTTCTTGTCGTCGAAAAATAGCTCCGCCATGCCCACGGGGCCATTGCGGTGTTTTTCAACCAGTATTTCCGCGATGTTTGGTCGGTCAGAGGTCTCATTCATCTTGTCATCGCGATGAATGAACATGACCACGTCAGCGTCCTGTTCGATCGAGCCGGAGTCGCGCAGGTCGGAAAGACGCGGCTTGCCGCGGCGTTGTTCGACGGCACGCGAGAGCTGTGAAAGTGCAATGACCGGCACTTCCAATTCGCGAGCGAGCTGTTTGAGTGACCGCGAGATCTCGGTGACTTGTTGCACCATGGAGTCGACTGCGCGTGTATGGGTGGGCGCCATAAGCTGAAGGTAATCGACAATAAGAAGGCCGAGACCCTGCTCTCGCTTGAGACGGCGCGCAACAGAACGCATGCCAAGAATATTGTTTGCAGGCTGGTCGTCTATGTAGATCGGCGCGCCGGAGAGTCGCTCCAACGCACCTTGAAGTGACTCATACTCATGATCGGTGAGCTTCCCGCCGGTGCGCAGTTTCCACGCATCCACGCGCGCCTCACTGGCAAGCATACGATCGACCAACTGATTAGAACTCATCTCAAGTGAGAATATACCAACCGGTACCTCGTGTTTCACCGCGGTCTGTCGGGCGATATCAAGCGCAAATGCGGTCTTACCCATCGATGGGCGCGCGGCGAGAATAATGAGGTCGGATGGCTGAAAACCCGCAAGAAGGTTATCAAGTGCAGTAAAACCACTGGGAACACCGCGCAACGAGCGCTCGCTATTGTTGAGGAGTTCATACTGCTCGAACGACTGGATCACCAGTGAGCGCATCGGCACAAACTTATGCAAACTGGGCGAATCGGTCACCTCGTAGATCTTTTTTTCCGCTTTGTCGAGTGTTGCATCGATATCGCTGGTCTCGGTGTAGCCCAATTCGCTCACGAAATCACCCGCCTCGATAAGCTTGCGCCGTACGGAGGATCTGTGGACGAGCATTGCGTAGTGAGACGCGTTTGCCGCCGCGGGTACCGTATTGACCAGATCGGAGAGAAAGCTGTTGCCGCCGATCGCCTCAATACGGTTCTTTTCTTTCAGCTTACTCGAAACCGACAAGAGGTCGATCGGATCGTTCTTGGCAAAGAGTTCAATGACCGCGTTATACACAATGCGATGCTTTTCGACATAGAAATCATCTTCTGCAATGATGTCAGACACATCATGCATTGCTTCGGGCTTGAGCATGAGGGCACCCAACAACGCACGCTCGGCATCATTGTTTTGCGGAGGGATACGCAGCTGTTTGTTGAGTGCTTTTTCAGCCATGTGGCGCTATTGTACCATGCGCGCTCCAAGGCAGAAATGGAGGGCGTGTTCCTCTTGGTCTGATAAGCTGTGGAGATGTCAGTCCGTTTGCGGGGCACCTTTTTATGCAGTCATTACGCTGTGGTTCGGTACACACGTACCCCCTCGGGGTGATCTTCAACAGTAAAGCCATGACTGGCTATTTCATCCCGCAGTTCGTCGGCTTTTTTCCACTCTTTCTGATCGCGCATCTCGTCGCGCGCAATCACCAAAAGACGAACATCTTCGGGGAGGTCCTTGAGCGCAATGGGAGATACCGTAACCGGTACGGAGTGCTCGGCATCGGTACGCAAGAGTCCGATGCCTAACACTTTGTCAAAATCAAGCAATGTTGCCTTTTTGTCAGCGCGGGGGATGTGTTCGTCTTTCACCAATTCCCACAATAGAGCAATTGCTCTGGGGGTATCGAGGTCGTCGTTGATCGCTTGGTGGAAGCGAAGTGCGTAGTCGGCATTGATAGCACCTTTGTCGCTTGAGGCAAGGTCTTCAAAGAAAAAGCGATGGAGGCGCTTAAGTGTCGTGCGTGCGCCATCAAGTGCGTCCCAAGAAAAGTTTACCGGTGAGCGATAGTGTGCGGTCAGGAGCCAGTAGCGATAGGCGAGCGCAGGATAGCCGGCATCGGTGAGTTGCTGCAAGCGGAGTGTGTTGCCAAGCGATTTTGAGATCTTCGTATTATCGATATTGAGAAACGCATTGTGAAGCCAAAAACGGGCAAATTGTTTGCCCGTTGCGGCTTCTGACTGCGCGATCTCATTGTTGTGATGTACGCGTGCAAGATCTTCGCCACCGGTGTGAATATCGATCTGCTTACCCAAATGCTTCATTGCCATCACCGAACATTCAATGTGCCACCCCGGGAAACCGCGTCCCCACGGACTGTCCCAGCCTATCTCGTCGCCTTTTTTCCAAAGAGCGAAGTCGGTCCCACTGCGTTTTTCCAGATGAGTCTCAATACGCGCGCCTTCTTTGAGTCCTTCGATATCTATATCTCCCAGTCTGCCATAGGTAGGGAAGCGCGCCGTGTCAAAATAAACTCCATCACTTGTCTCATAGGCATACGCTTTATCCATCAAGGTCTCAATCAGAGCGATCTGTTCAGGAATGCAGTCACTCGGGCGCGGCATGGCGTGCGGTCGCTTGATATTCATCGCGTCTATATCTGCAAGAAACGAGGCGATGTGTACGTCGGCAACCTCGCGCAGTGACTCTAGTGTCATCGGCTTTCCGGCTCGTTTGACAGCAAGCGCCATCTTGTCTTCGCCTACATCGCCATCGCCCGAAAGATGACCGATATCCGTGACATTCATAACTTGCTTCACTTTGTAGCCGTTGTAGCGCAGGACGCGTCGTATGGTATCGGAAAGAAGGTATGCGCGAAGGTTGCCGATATGGACTGAGTCATACACCGTCGGACCGCATGAATACAGTCGTACAAAATCGCTCTTCAACGGTGCAAAGCGCTCTCTTACACCACCCATGGTGTTGTAGAGCGCTAGGGGAGGTTTCGATCCCTCGGTATCGGTGTTGCCGGCAAAAAATGGAAAAAACATTGGTACGTACAGACTAGATACATCCAATAGGGGATCCCGCATGATGATAGTAGCACAACGCGCGCGTATATGTCATTGGGATAACGCAGTTGACGTGGAGGTTTATGTGTTGTTGATACGCTTAGACAGGAAACAAAGAGAGGGAAGTCATCTTCCTAGGTCGTGCTATGAATTACGGTAGAGAGTATGTGCACGTTAGCTTCGGTGCACGTACCACATTGACGCTGCGTACAGCATTTGCGATACTGGTGTTACGATAGGGGAACCCGAGAGCAAGCGTAGTATACGCGTGATGTTCGTGGTGTCCAGTATTGTAATGCCTTATTTTTTTGTATGAAACGATTCACTCTCGCATTCTTTTCCGTGGTAGCCGTTGCCTTTGCGTTTGTTGCAGGCGTGCAAGTTGGTACCCAACAGGAGACTGATGCCAGCGTGTTGCCGGGCATCTCTTTTGCTCGCACGACCCAGCCGGAAGGGGTGGATTTCTCACCGCTGTGGAAGGCATGGCATTTGCTTGATGAAAAATTCGTCCCCGCAGGCACTTCGACGGAGCATGTGTTGACTGATGAAGAAAAATTGTGGGGCGCTGTTCAGGGTCTTGCGCGTGCGCATGGTGATCCGTATACGGTATTTTTACCACCAACAGAAAGCGAGATGTTTTCGCAAGAGATAAGCGGTTCGTTTGGGGGGGTCGGTATGGAGATCGGGCGTCGCAACAATATGCTGACCGTGATCGCGCCGTTACGCGGTACGCCGGCGGAAGAAGCGGGCGTACTCGCAGGGGACTATATTGTAGAGATCGAGGGAGAGACCACCGAGAACATGTCGGTCGACACAGCGGTACAGCTCATCCGTGGAAAGCCCGGCACCGAGGTGACTATGCGTCTGGCGCGAGAAGGTGCACGTGAATTCATCGATGTGACGATCGTACGTGATCAGATCAAGATTCCTACTATCGAAACGGAACTACGACCCGATGGTATCTTCGTGATCGAGCTATACAATTTCGGACAGACGTCACCAAACGATTTTCGCGGTGCGATGCGTGAATTCATCCTCTCCGGTTCAGACAAGCTGGTGCTTGATCTGCGCGGCAATCCCGGTGGATACCTTGAGGCGTCAATTGATGTGGCGAGTTGGTTCTTGCCAATGGGGAAGACGGTCGTTCGTGAGTACTATGGGGCCAGTGATAGAGAAGTGGTCCATCGTAGCAAAGGCTACAATGTGTTCAAGCCAAATTGGAGTGCTGTGGTACTGATCGATCAGGGTTCAGCATCAGCATCCGAGATCGTTGCCGGCGCATTGCGAGAGCACGGCGTCGCAACACTGATCGGTGAGCGCACGTTTGGCAAAGGATCGGTGCAAGAATTGGTGCGCGTTACTCCGGAGACGTCGCTGAAAGTGACGATTGCGCGCTGGTTGACCCCGCAAGGCGTGTCCATCTCAGAGAATGGTCTTGAGCCCGATATTGTGGTACCGTTCACTCTTGAAGACCGTGAGGAAGATCGCGATCCGCAATTTGAGCGCGCGATCGAGTTCTTGACAACCGGTGAGTAGCGTGATGCGTGCTTGTTGCACCACAGCGCGCCATGCGCAGGATGTGTTTACTATTTCGTAATGTAATGAGTGTATGAAAGTAATTCTTCTTCAAGATGTTCCCAAGGTTGGTCGAAAGTTCGAAGTGGTCGATGTGGCGAATGGCTACGCACAAAATCACTTGTTTCCTGAGCGTCTTGCTGAAATTGCGTCGCTTGAGCGCGTGAAGCAGTTGGAAGCAAAGCGTGCTGAGGCGGAGGCGCAACATCAGCAAGCATACGAAAAGATCAAGCAGGTATTTGCCCAGATCAATGGGTCCTCATTCATCATGCAGGCAAAGACCAACGAGCAAGGTCATCTCTTCCAAGGAATTAAAAGCGATGATATCGCCGCGTATATCAAAGAAAAGACCGGCGCAGACATTCATCCCGATGAGATCGACCGCCAGGAGCCGATCAAGGAAATCGGCAGTTTCGAACTTACGATTGAGCACGATGACCTCACCGCCAAGGTGACGCTCGCGGTGGAAGCGGAAGTCTAGAGGGAGTAAAAGCGTATAGTGGGCATGCAGTTTTATGATCGATTGGCGCAGCCCTTACCCCGCCCCTATGGGGTGGGGCTGCTTGTAGGAAAGCTTGAAAACCTCGGTTTTCAATGCTAAGCATGAGCACTTGTGCTCCGATCACACCCCATCCCCATGGGGTGGGGTGGTTGATTTTGTGCTTTCAAAACACCCCTTGTGTCGTTTGATGCAAGGGGTGTTTTCTTTTCGCTGAAGTAAATTTTTATACGTTTTCATTGTCAAGCCAGTTATCCACAATACGCAGATATTTTGCCATGCTATCATTATTTTATGGGGAAAAAAGATAAAAATATTACCAAGCTCAAACATGGATCGATATCTGCGGGCACGAAGCAGAAAGGGTTGTTTGATTTAGCACGTGATA
>PWVU01000149.1 GCA_003561715.1 Candidatus Kaiserbacteria bacterium
CTGTGGGACGGGATTTCATTCGGGTAAACGTGGGTTGTGGTCAGACCCCGACCACGGGTTGGAGAAATCTCGACAACTCCCCCAGCCTCAGGCTCGCGCGGGTGCGATTTGTACCCTCGATCCTGCGTCGCGCGGGCCTGATTGACGACCGACAGCACGAGTTCATGCAGTTCGCACAGAAGCGCAATATTGAATACTGCAACGCGACCCAACGGCTGCCCTTTCCGGACGCAGAGGTAAGTATCGTATACAGCTCGCACATGCTGGAACACCTCGACCGGATAGACGCGCAACATTTTCTGCGGGAGGTGTTTCGGGTGCTACGTTCAGGTGGCGCAATACGGCTTGCTGTGCCCGACCTGAAAAGGCAGGCGGAACGCTACCTGGAACATGGCGACGCCGATGCGTTCGTGGCGGGTTCGCTCATGGCCGTACCCCGGCCCCGGTCTCTACGCACGCAGATCGCCCAGCTTACGGTTGGACCTCGTCACCACCAGTGGATGTATGACGGCCCGTCACTGTGCAGGCTGCTTGAAACCCTTGGCTTCGAGCGGTGTGATGTGGTGCCGCCGGGTGAAACCCGATTGCCCAACGTGGGTGAGCTGAATCTTCGTGAACGGCAGGGAGAAAGCGTATACGTCGAGGGATTCAAGCCATGACGCCTGCGGACAGCCCCGCCGTGATCGGATCCCTGGTCACCACCATCATCCCCGTCTACAACCGCGCGGGCATGGTGCAAAAGGCCGTCGACAGCGTGCTGGCGCAGACCTACCGGCCCATCGAAATCATCCTGGTCGACGACGGCTCCACCGACGAGACGCCCGCGGTGCTGGATGCGATGGCGCGCGAGCACCCTGAAGAGATCCGCGTGCTGCACAAGGTGAACGAGGGCCCGGGACTGGCGCGCGAGGCCGGGCGGCAGATCGCCCGGGGCGAGTTCATCCAGTACCTGGACAGCGACGACTGGCTGCTGCCGAACAAGTTCGCGGACCAGGTGCGCGCGCTGCGCGAACATCCCGAGTGCGGAATCGCCTACGGCACCTCGATGTTCGTGGATACGGGGGGGCAGGTGATCAACCCCGTGAGCCGCTGGACCGGCCTCGAGTTCGACTACCTGTTCCCGGCTCTGCTGGAACGCCGCTGGTGGTACACGCACACGCCGCTGTTTCGGCGCGAAGTCTCGGACGCCGCCGGCCCCTGGCCCCGGCAACGGCCGGAGGACTGGGATCTCGAAGCGCGCATGGGCGCATTGCGCACGCGCCTGGTGCACTGCGGCAGCACGGTATCGTGCCAGCGCGAGCATCCCGGCGCCGAGCGCGTGTCGCACGGGCGGTTGGACGCCTACCTGCGCGACGAAGCCTGGTTCCTGCCGCGCCTGCACGAATGTGCGCTGCAGGCCGGCGTTCCCGAACGCGGCCCGGAGATGCAACGCTTCGCGCGCTGGGCGTTCAAGCTCGCGCGCGATCTGGGGGCGATGGGGGAGGGCGAGCTGGCCTGGGAGGTTCTCGCATTGGCACGGAACTCGACAACTCGTCACGATGTAGGCCTTTTCCTCGCGGCGGTTTTGGCAAAAACGGTGGGTTGGCGAATGACTTCCCGGATGTTTCAGGTCTATTTGAAAGGGCGTGGGCATGTCGGTACCTGAAATACCAATCTCACGGCCCTGGTATATTGCGCACCGCCTTCATAGCAAAATCGAGAACGCCGGGCGTGAAACGCTTAGTCGCTTGATTCAGCCCAAATACACCATTGTAGGTGCATATAACACCCAGAATCTGGGCGATCTGGCTATGGGTATGACCTTGCGGGAGATCGCGCGGAGTTTGGGAATCCCTGCGCATCTTGCGTTTCTCGGGTCGCATGGGAACATTTCAGCTTCAAGCGCCGCGGTCATGGGCGGGGGGGAGTTAGGAAACCCAACTTCTTTCAGTTGCTTTAAAAAACATGTGCATGGCCAATCCGCTCGGGCGGCCGTCATCGGAGTCAATGCGTCCGTTGACATTGAGGAGGCGCCCGCTGAGTTGCTGGAATTTCTTGCAGCGCTTCCGTTCATTTCGCAGCGGACGCGAAAAGCAACGATGGATTTGGCAAGACTGCTAGGCCGTGAGGTGGTCTATCAACCCGATATAACGTTTGCAATTCCTCTGCTTTTCCCAGAAGCGATTTCTTCTCATGGCAGGAGTGAGAAAATCGGCATCTCATTTTCTCCAATGTACATGACGGTTCGGGACCAGTCCCGACTTGTGCCGTCTAAAGAACTCGAACCTCTATTTGCGCGCTATAATCCAGCATTTCACCGCTATCTCGGCGTTGCGGGCATTCGTTACACGGAAGTCGTACAGAAATTGGTGGACGTGTTGTCAGCGCGTGGTCAAAAACTAGTCCATATCGCTTTTTCTCCGGTGGACGATCTCTTTTCGCGAAGCGTTCTTGGGGCAAAGTCCGGGGTCGAATTTGTGCGGTTTTGGCCGGATCCTTTGCGTGCGCTTCGGGAGATCTCGGAGTGTGCGAGCCTCTACGCGACGCGGTTTCATGCCCATATCTTCGGGTTGCTCGCGAGAGTGCCGACCGTTTCAATAGCCTATTCTCAGAAATGCGAAACACTCTGGGAGGATCTTGGGCTTGATCCGGGAAATCAGGTCAACCGTATGGATATCGCGAGCGAACCAGAAAA
>PWVU01000083.1 GCA_003561715.1 Candidatus Kaiserbacteria bacterium
ACAGAATGGAATGTGAGAGGCTATTGCGCGAGGATTGCTCTGCATAATACGCACCTTGCACCACCTGCAAAAAAGCAAGTCGGGCTAGCAATGCTCCCGCCGTAAACACAAAAAACAGTATGAGTAATACGGGAATAACATGAGATAGCGGTGATTCCATACGACCCTCCAGCTGATGACGATTGTAGGCTGGAAGATTATAAGCATCCAACAAGACTTCATGGGGATCGACCTCGTCGACTTTTTTTCGCTTTATTATTCGTGTTACCAGCTGAAACAGATTCATACCACACTGACTTGATCACATACCACGACGCAATAACAAAGGTTGTATCGCAATGCGTACCATCAATACTCCGCCAACCGCGACCGTTGCCCACGGTATCGCGCTAAGCTGATATCCCGCACCACTCACCGCATCCAGCACCATCGCTACCGGAAGCATTTCCACCCATCCGAACATCATAGCGATGAGAATACATATACCAATCACAAGATACCAAGGTGCCGCCACCGAAAGCAACAGAAGTGCTGTAAAAATGAGTATGCGAGTTATCATATACCAAGTACCAACTGTTATAAAATACATACTGTACTACAGCTTTTATTCACCCACCCGCGACGCATCAGCATCACCCGCAACAGCGATATCAACTGTTTGCAGATGCCACATATTGACCGGCGCAGTAAGCGTAAGCCAAATGAGTGCATCTGTTGGCGAGTCGCTCACCGAAGCCACAATTGCAACTACTTCCCAACGTCCGGTGTACAGCAGTATCGGGTCATCAATCTCGATTGACAATGCACGTGGCACGAATGCCTCAAAGGTGCCCTGTCCCATACCACGCAAGCGCACGGGATATGAAGACGTCGCCTGTACAAATGATCCCAATAACTCTTCGCCGGGCGCACTCGCCAACACAACGGTTGCGGTATGCGCCGACACCTGCACAACACGACCCACAAACGCGGCACCCGCAGAAACGCCCGCTCCCGACGATACACCCTGCCTCGCTCCCACACCTACCACCAGTGTATCATAGAGCGTTTCCGGCGGGCGCCGCAAAATCTGTCCCTGCATTCGGACAGGATGCAAGTGACGTGCTTCCAAGCTTTCTCGTAATAGAGAATTCTCGTATGCAAGCGCATTCAGGCGAAGCAGATCGGTGCGCATATGCATCACGTCTTCTACAAGACGCTGATGTTCTTCTTGTAATTCCCGGTATGACGGCGATATTGCGGTCAGTGATCCCTCTTCCGACGAAACGAGCAGTACAAGCGGCTCAACCAGACGCACTACCGCATTACGAAACGGATCAACATACAAGAGCACCAGTGCCACCAGTACCGCAAGCGTCATGGCGCGCAGTACACCACCTGGATTAGCTTGCCCGCTAGCTTCGGGGGATAACGGTATCATCATCATGATCAAGTACCACCTCTCTAAATCTTTCAAAGTCTTCCAAAATAATGCCGGTACCACGCACGACTGAGGTAAGCGGATCCTCCGCCATATAGACCGGCACACGCATCATTCGCTCCATCAAAGCAGTCATTCCGGGGATCAGTGAGCCGCCACCGGTTACATACACCCCTTCTTGCATCACATCAGAGAGTATTTCGGGTGGCGTGATCTCCAGTATTTCACCGATCGCCTCAAACAACGTATCAATTTGTGGCAGCAACGCTTCGCGCACGTCCCTATCGGTCAGCACAACCTCGCGCGGCAACCCGGTAACCAGATCGCGCCCACGCAAAGTCGCTTCGACCGGCTCGGGATTTTCTTCAAGGGTACAAATAGCGTGCTTGAGTTCTTCGGCAGTCTTTTCACCGATCAGTATCTTGAATTCATCACGCACAAATGAAATGAGTGCGGTATTGAAATGCTCACCCGCAATGCGTACATTTTGTGCACGCACCACTCCTGAAAGCGCAATGATCGCAATATCGGTCGTACCACCGCCAATATCGATGACCATAACACCGCGCGGCTCATGGATCGGCAATCGACAGCCGATCGCCGCCGCCATCGGCTCTTCTACTACATGCACCTCGCGCGCCCCCGCATTTTTCGCCGCATCGCGCACCGCCCGAATCTCGACATTAGTGATCCCCGAAGGAACGCCTACGACCACCCGTGGTCCGAGCATCCTGGGACTACCCGCTTGCGCTTTATTGATCAGATACGCGAGCATCTCTTCTGCCACTTCGAAATTGGAGATGACGCCGTCGACCAAAGGCCGTATGGCGGTTATATGTTGCGGAGTGCGCCCCAGCATCTCTTTTGCTTTCTTCCCTACGGCAACCACCTGTCCCGTCTTGGTATTGACCGCAACCACGGATGGCTCATTGATTACCACGCCCTTGCCACGCACATACACAAGCGTATTGGCGGTACCCAGATCGATACCGATATCGTGCGAGAAGAATTGGCGGAGATGGGAAAACATGGGTTAGGGTGTTAGGAAGTTAGGAATTAGGAGTTAGAATGCACAACTGCGTTGCGCTCAAACGCTTCATTTATTTCAGTGTCTTTATAAGTGCGGCCTTCGGGATGCGTGATACTTCGCCGGTCGCGCGGTCGACCACTTCATAGCCCACCTCGGCATTGCTTTTTTCGCTTACAATGAGGCGTGTAGGGATACCAATAAGGTCACTGTCGGCAAATTTCTCCCCGGCACGTAGATCGCGATCGTCATACAACACCTCAATACCCGTCGATGAGAGGTCGCGATAGAGCGCATCCGCTTCCTCGCGTGTCGCTTCCTCGCGTGCAAGTGAGACCAAATGAACGTCAAAAGGCGCGATCGAACGCGGCCAGATCATACCGCGCGCATCATGATGTATCTCAACGACAGTCGCGAGCGTCCTGCCGATACCGATACCGTAGCACCCCATGTAGTAGGGTTTGAATGAGCCGTCCTCGTCTTGGTAGACGGCATCATGCATCTTGCCGGAGTAATGCGTACCGAGTTGAAAAATATTTCCCCCCTCGATCCCGCGCGCCTCGGTCAGCACTTTACCATAGGGACTTTCATGTCCCTCCTGCGCCAATACGATATCCGCCTCAATATCGGCGGTAAAATCGCGCCCGTAATTGACGTCGATCGTATCGGTCGTCTCTTCTTTTTGCCCACCAATGAAGTTGTGTACCGTTTTGAGAGAATGATCGGCAACATAAGTTGCTTCGTGTCCCCATGAGTGGACATAGCCCGGTTTGGTACCCAAGCGTGCAAGATCCTCTTCATCCGCTTCTTCCAGCAACTCAATGGCATCCACCACTTTCTCAAGCTTGGTCTTGTTTACTTCCAAATCACCGCGAATGCCCGCTATGATCAATGCGCCCGTATCAATGCGCTTATAGACGACGTTCTTCAAAAAGCGCCAACGCGGCTCGCCGTAGTGCTTCTCACAATCCTCCATTGACTTGACCCACGCCGGCTGGTCGATCGTCTTCAGTGGACGCACCTCCTCATCCGGATTCATGGGTATAAGACGTATCTCGGCAACATCCTCGTGAGCACAGTAGGAGCCGTCTTTCGTTTGCAGGTAGCGACCCTCTCCTATGGCGCAATCCACTACATACTCGTGACAGTATTCCCCGCCGATATAGCCGTTATCAGCAAGCACTTTTTTGGTGGTCAATCCCATGCGTGCAAAGATCGTGGTATACGCCTCAGCCATTCGTGCATACGTCTCGGCAAATGCCTCTGTATCACGGTCAAAGCTGTAGGCATCTTTCATGACAAACTCGCGCACACGCAGAAGCCCGCCCCGTGCACGCTTCTCGTCGCGAAATTTTTGGCTGAATTGGTAGATATTGAACGGGAGGTCTTTGTAGGATATCTGAAATTTTCGCACCACATCCACAAACATCTCTTCAGCGGTGCCACCCAGCGCAAATTTCGCTCCTCGTTTATCTTCAACCATCATCAAACCGAAATTACCGGCATTATCACGATTGGTCTCCTGCCACAACTCGAGCGGATGTAGGACGGGCGAGACCATCTCCTGCGCACCTGCGCGATTCATCTCCTCACGTACGATATCAGTGATGTTATTGTGCACCCGCATACCAAGCGGCAGAAAGAAGTATCGCCCTGCAACACTCTCTCGAATAAAGCCTGCTTTAAGCAGCAATCGGTGACTTGTGAGCGATGCGTCCTTACGTTCTTCTTTGGCGGTCTTTCCGAAAAGCTGTGATTGTCTCATGAATCTTCAACTAAGGTGAGTAATAGTATAGTGCCGGCTGTGAATCCCCCATACACACGCGCACCAGCGCCACCGCACCTAACGGCGTGTATTTCCCCTGAACACCCCTAATACTACCATAGCTTACGCTTACTCGCGCGACACTCTGGAATTCACCTGTGTCCACAGGGGTATGCTCAATACATAGTCGCTTTATGCTACTGTACATACAGTTATTTAGTATGTACCTCTAACTGTATACGTTATGGACACACCACAAAAAAACCCCGAGTCTGAAGCCTACCAGTCAGTACCCGAGCCGGAGAAGCCCCAGCAGGTTAGAGGCAGTGTATGGTATGCCATCGGCGCGATCATGATCGGCGTAGGAGCAGGTCTGCTATATCTTTTCTTTTCGTCAGAGCAAACGGGAACTATTACGCAGACCGCTCAAACGGAACCAATCGTATTTGCGGGTATTTCCCCTCTTACGGGCGACGCTGCATCATTTGGACAACCTATTCGACAAGCCGCACTCCTTGCACAACGCGAAATAAACGCCGCAGGCGGCATAGGAGGCAGACCGATTGAAATGCAGTGGCATGATGGAAAATGCGAAGGAGAAGATGCGGAAGCTGCTGCGCGAACGATCCTCGCAGACGAACGCGTGCAGGTTGCGGTTGCCGGGGTATGCTCAAACGAATTTTTGGCAAGTGCACCGCTCTTTCAAGAACGTGCCGTGATCAGCATTTCTCCCTCGGCGACAAGTCCTCTTATCAGCGATCTCGGTCCTTATGTTATTCGTACCGCACCCTCAGATGCTTTAGCGGGACGCGTTGCCGCGCAATACGCACGCGAACGAATGGAGGCGAGTACTGCTGCGGTCATTACCGAAGATACGCTCTACACCGAAGGATTGCGTGACGTGTTCATTCCGGAATTTGAAGCACTCGGGGGTACCATCGTAGTGAATGAATCCTACGAGACAGGAACGATCGACTTCTCCTCGTTTGTTGCCTCAGTCGTCGCTACAGAGCCTGATGTCATATACATATTACCCCAATCCCCCACCCCAGGCGTCCTGATCACGCAAGCACTAAAAGAAGCCGGAGTCACAGCTCGCCTACTCACCGCCGAAGTAATGCTTATTCGCGATGCTATTGTCGAACAAGCCGCCATCCTTGAAGGAGTGACCGGTATCGAGGTCTTGTTTGACGAAGAGAATCCTCATGCGCAAGAAATGCTTGCACGATATGAAGCGGAATTCGGACTTGAAGCAATCTACCCCAGTTTTATGGCGAGTATGTATGATCTTATGTACCTGCTCAAGGAAGCATTTGAAAACACCGACGGAAGTCCTAATGCCATAGATGCATATCTCAAATCTGTAACTGAATGGCCCGGCGCAAGTGGCGTAATTACCTTCGATGAGAATGGTGATCCGCTCCCCATTTATAGTGTACGAACCATTTCTGATGGTGAAGCTCCCATTGTGGAACTCTTCGAGATTTCCCGTTAGTAACAAAGGATAGATTATAGTTCAGTAGATATCTATGTCAAAGCGTGCGGCACGATGGTCGTTTAGGAGAAAGTTGCTTTCCCTTTTTCTTGCGTTTTCTTTGATACCTCTTGGCTTGGTTGCATTGATCGTATACCAAACCGTACAAACTACCTATCGAAATGTACTGACTGACGCGTTTGAGAACACGGTACATCTTGAAGAACAACTCTTAAGGCAATTCGTCGATAGTCAAGCAGCGTTCGTTCGAAGCTTGGCAGCACAAGATATCTTCCTGGGAGTGCTTGAAAAACAAGTTGAAGGAGACATGGTCAGTGATCGCGATATCTTCGTTACACTGGTATCGGTGCGTCGTGAAAATCTGTTTGTTGAGAAAGTGTATATACTCGACACATCAGGAGATGTGCTTATATCGACGGCAACCGATGAAGTGGGTTCCTCCAATGCGAGTAACCGCGCTTTCTCAGTGCCACGTACCGAACGACGCACATTTGTTGGCAATACCGCGCTGTCCAGTTACAACAAGCGCATCATACCGATCGCCACTCCCCTTATTCGCAAGAGTGACAATACGGTCATAGGAGTACTGGTGGTCGAATCGAATAGCTCGGTCATTCAGTCGGTCCTTGAGTCTCATACACGCACACACTATACAGATAGATCACCCATCAATTCTTTCGCGGTCGATCATGATGGGCTATTACTCACCCCACTTCCCTACGCGCCTCGCGGCACACGTTTTGAGACACAACCGGTTGTAGAATGCAGAGAAGATAAGCGATCGAGTAGCGGTATCTGGCATGCGCACACAGGAGAACGCGTGGTTGGCGCCGCGACCTGCTTTGTGTATGACGATCTGATGTTTACGCTTGTCACAGAACAAGAAGCGCGATCAGCATTCGCCATCGCACGGGATTTAGGACTCATTATATTTATCATCAGCGCCCTCGTGGCGGTTCTGGTCTTGTTGGTGATCGTCCGTGTCTCACGTTCGATAACTGACCCCATAGAAACTCTTCGGCGCGGAACGAGAGAGCTGGGACGAGGCAACTTCTCGTATCCTATCAAGATACAAACCGGTGATGAAATCGAGGAGTTGGCACGCGATTTCGACGTGGCGCGAACGAAACTCAGTGAAGTCCGAGAACACGAAAAAATGCTCGCGCAGAAGCAGTCTGATTTCATTTCTATTGCAGCACACCAACTTCGGACTCCACTCACCAGTATCAAATGGGCACTTCAATATCTTATGCAATCGGATCATACTATAGATGCCGAAAAACGAGACGACCTTGCAAGAGCGCTTCACAGCACGAATGAACTTGTGATCATAGTCAATGATCTTCTTAATATTTCTCGTATTGAAGAGGATAGATTCGAATACGAATTCGTAGAGGGCGATATTCGCGCACTTACCACAAGTGCAGTTGAACAGGTAAAAGAATTGTATCGAGACAAATCGGTCGAGGTAACCGTGCAACCGACACGGACCCCACTTCCGCATCTGGCATTTGATCATGAGAAGTTGAGTATAGCGGTCATCAATGTCATTGATAATGCAATTAAGTATACACCGCACGGTGGCTCTGTTACCATCTCACTCACTCAAAAAACGAATAAGATAAGTATTCGTGTCAAAGATACCGGTATTGGCATTCCCGCACGTGAACTGGAGCATATATCTGAAAAATTCTACCGCTCCGAAAATGCACGTCAATTTCACGTCAACGGCTCCGGCCTGGGCTTGTTTGCGGCACGCAAGATCATCGAAGCACACAACGGACAACTGTTAATTGAATCAGTCGAAGGAAGAGGAACTATTATCGAAATACTCCTGCCCGTACGAGCAAACAAGAAGATCTCATGAGGTGGCGTTGCATACACTTTTTGCTATCCTACAAGGATTGCTACACTATACGGCAGCGCCCTCAGCACAGCACCTTCGGAACTGACTCATGTCTACGTGATGTCAAAATCTATAATATACAACATATCGTTCACGCAGTATCATGAATACCATCGCCACACACTCTGATACTCTGCTACTCATTGATAAGCCCGTCGGGTGCACCTCATTTGACGTCATACGCTGTCTGCGTAAAGAACTGGGTATTCGGAAAATGGGCCATGCGGGCACACTCGATCCGCTCGCAAGCGGTCTCTTGCTTATAGGTGTCGGACCAGGCACCAAAGCACTCCATGCGTTACTCGGATTGCCCAAAACATATCTCGCAACGATTCAGTTCGGCTACGCAACCGACACCGGCGACACCGAGGGGGCTATCACCTCACGCGGAGATGCATCGGGTATCTCTGAGCAACTCATACGCACGACACTGCAATCCATGATCGGAACACTTTCCCTTCCTGCGCCAACGTATTCCGCGATCAAACAAAACGGCGTACCCTTATACAAACGGGCGCGTCGAGGTGAGGTCGTCCATGCACCCTTGCGCGATATGACGATATACGAAGCTACTCTACAGACGTTCGAAGCTACCGAATATCCGCGTGCCCACATATGCTTTTATGTTGCCAGTGGTGTGTATATTCGGTCTCTTGCCGAAGAACTGGGCAAGCGAGTCGGATGCCCTGCGCACCTCAGCGCACTCAGACGTACTGCTATCGGCTCGTATGCGGTCGAACAAGCGCGTTCGATCAGCGTATGAAAATCATCGGCATAGTGGGTATATTGAACATGTTTCCGGAGGAACAGGACCGATTTTGGATCGGACTGCGCGAAGCGTTCGCACAGACCCACCCTGACGCACCTTTCATATTGGAACGACAGTTCTACGTTCCGTGGCAAAAAAAAACGCATACAGCAATACACCGATCTACTTCTTGAGAAATACGATACCGGGGAGGAACTACTCTTGATCGGGCACAGCATGGGTGGACTTATTGCGCTTACTCTCGCACAGCGACTGACTCAAAGTACTATCTGTGCGACCGTAACGATCGGAAGTCCGTTCAAACCCGCCCTGTTGAGGAGGTTTCTCGATGTTCCCGAGCCTCCTCATGACACACACCTGCTTTGCTGTTACGGCATTTTTGATCCTTTGGTACCGTTCGTATGTGCTCGCCATCCCTCAGCAAGTACCTTGGCACTATGGTCAGACCATTTCATATGGTTCTTTTTGAACAAGAAACCGGCCAATACTATTGCGCAGGAGGTTGCGAGACGCTTTACCTGTCGATCATAGTCCCGCTCTGATCAGCCCGGCACACCACGTAAAATCACGCTCCGACCGGTACGTCAGTCGATTCGTCGGTATCGCAGGTCGATCGAAAAGCTCATGGACGCCACGATGACACCACACTGCAAGCTCGGTATATATAGTAGGTGCATGCTCTGGTCGCACCAATGCTTCAAGTGCGTACAACCACGACCAGTACGGGTCGGCATTGTGATAATCGGACAAACCGACCGCGCGCAACAGCGGATATACAACAGAACGCGGATACGCGGGGTACGCATTCTTGGGAAGCGTATCGCCATGTCTATTTCGGACGTGATCCAACGTATTACATACTTGACCGGAGCGATCGGCATCCGCCAAACCTGTGTAGACCGCCAAAAGATTACCCGCAACGTCGAAGACATCCATTGCTGTCCACGATCGATAATACCCATCTGCGAACAATCGTGTGCTTGCATCTTGCAGTCGTTGCGCGGCGCTATCGTATGCCGCATGCCCAAGCATCCGTCCCGTCGCACGCAGTGCGGCGTACGCCAGCGCGTTGTTATAGATACTTGCGCCGGTTTTTTTAAGCGAATCATCCCAGCTGCAGTACGGCCCCTCCTCCAAGAGTCCGTCAGTATCGACATCACAACACAACAACCAGTCGGCGATCGAGGCGATGAGATCAGACTCAAATAGACCGTGGTCGTGTGTGTACTGTATGTACCCTATCGAGCGTAATAAGAAACAAGCTGTTAGGATCAAGTGCCGCGTGATTGGTCTTATCGTTGTGATATACCGGTCCAATGGCTGTCGGAAGTCCCAGAAACACACACCGCATACTCTGCCTTCCATACCGCAACGGCACTTGACCGTTGCGTACCTGTTGCCCTAAGGTTTGCAGGGTACGACGTACCTCATCGTACATACCGGCACGTAGCGCTCCCCAGCAGGCAAACAGCGCATCGCGCGCCCATACATCTCGAAAATGTGTAGCACCGGCAACAAAGCCATGTGCGGTGGCGTTTTTACGAAGTATTGCATCAGTTTCCGCACGCAAGAATGTGATTGCGTTCATATACTCCGTATACTTACGTTGACACTTCGTCTGTGATCCGCGTCAATGTTACGATCATATGGGTACCAAGTCCTTTGATAGACTCAACCGCTATCTTTCCCCCCATGCGCTTGACCAATTCTCTAGTGATCCAAAGACCCAGTCCCGTACCTGTCTGCTTGCGCACATCACTGCTGTTCACCCGATAAAACTTTTGAAAGAGCCCTTGCTGATCCTCGGCACTCATACCGAGTCCGGTATCTGAAATACGAATCACGACGTTCTCCTTTTCACTCACCGCCGATATCTCAACCGATCCCTTGGGTGTGTATTTGATCGCATTATCGACCAGGTTGACCAGCACTTGTCGCAAACGCACGGTAT
>PWVU01000082.1 GCA_003561715.1 Candidatus Kaiserbacteria bacterium
CCCTGGTACTGCCGAGCATCGGGGTGTTGTTCGATAAGCGCCGAGAGCGGCTCGGCAACACCGGGACGCGTGACGTTGTACCGCTCGATCACCAACGCCGGATAGGCTGGCATAAGCTCCGTGCGAAAAAACTCATCCATCGCCTGACAAAACCGACATGTGGGCGAGTAGAAATAGTGCAATGTCGGCAATGCTTGGTGGTCTTCGCTTTCCGCGACTGCAACCACATCGGGCGATGCAGTCGACTCAATTGAGCCTATCGATACTTCCGACTCGGTCGCTGTAGTCGCCGGAGTCTCCGCATCATTGGTTTGCGCCACGCTCGAAAGAGGCAGTACAAGCAACGCAAGAAAAAGTGCTCCTGTCCCGAGCACTCCCGGCAATAGCAAACGCAACGCATATGTCATGTACCCCTATTTTAAGATAGCGCGCCTGTTTGCGCAATTTATGCACGCGCAACTACCTCGCACATTGCATCTCACTCTTTTTGGTATACTGAGTGCCATATGCCCGAACGTCATCTCACCCGCACTGCGGTATTCGTCATCTTGGAGCAACAGAACAAAGTGTTCTTCCTCAGACGCGCCAATACCGGCTGGGCGGACGGCATGCTTACCTTGCCCGCGGGACATGTCGACAAGGGCGACTTTGTAAAAGATGCCGCGGTGAAAGAAGCGAAAGAAGAGGCGTGTGTCGATATCGACCCGAACGACCTGGAGCTTGTCCATGTCGATTACATCCGAGACGAATATGTGAACTTCTACTTCCGTGCGAAGAAGTGGACCGGGAAGCCACAGCTGGGTGAGCCGCACCAAGCCAGCGAAGCAGTATGGGTCGACCTATCCGCAATTCCCGAAGATGTCACACCCCAACTCAAGAGACTGTTCCAACAGATCCGCGAAGGTGTGCTGTTTTCGGAGTTTGCACGGGAGTGATGACAATACTCGCCTCTACTCGTGTCCGTTCAAGATAGCTGTAAAGCAGTAAACTGCTCTGATATGTGGTACGTATGCCTTTTCAGCTCAATACAACCCTGTCGCCTGAAATAGCGCCAAAAAGAATATTTCTGATACACTAGCATAATGACGATGCAACCCAAAGATATACCCTACGTTGGCAACCCCGGGAATGCGTGCGCACTCGCGTGCTATACGATGGTTGCAAAACACTTTTTCCCAGAGGCGACGTTCGACGAAATTGCGAGGGTGAGTAGGTGGAAACAAGGATACGTCGTGTGGGAAATGCCGTTTTGGAATTGGATCCTACAGCGAGATATCGCGGTCACAAATTATGACGCGATAGACTACCAACTATGGGCGCAAGAAGGTGTCGAGGGCTTGCGGAAAGCCGTCCCTCCCGAAGAGTTTCAATACTATACGGAAAAGACGTTTGACATTGAGTCGTTCTCGCATGACATTCGATCTCTGCTGGATGACCCGAACTTCACACACCACAAAAGAAATCCCTCATGGGATGACTTGATGCACCATATCGAACAAGACGCGGTATGCACGGTCGTCCTGAATGCCGATGCAATTGATGGCAACGACGGCTTTGGACTCCACCAGGTGGTGATACTGGGCATCACCGACACCGAGGTCGTTTTTCACGATCCGCGCGGCGAAGGAAGAGAAAGGCCGGCACGCAAAGAGAGCGTCGAGCACTTTCGGTATGCATGGCTTGAGCGCGTGGGCGCACCGTCACTGACTGCGTATAATAAACTCTGATTCGCTTTACAATGTCGGAGACATAGTTCAACTCGGAAGATGTAGAAACTCTTTACCATGCCCAAACTCCAACTCCCAACAGTAACACTCTTTGGTGCGGACACGGTCGATCTCGATCGGCTACTTAACGTATTTGCGATCTGCGAGCAGTATGCCGACTTTGGTGCAAAGAAGATCTTCACCAAATCAGACCGTGACTACACGACCGAAAGCGGGATCGACATACGCCATACCGACCTGATTGATTCTCTGGATGACTACAACGCATTCATGTTGCGGTACCTTAATGACCACATCGACACCGACTTTGCGTTGGTCGTTCAGTATGACGGATTCATACTGAACCCCGATGCGTGGACTGATGAGTTTTTAGCATATGACTACATCGGTGCGCCGTGGTATATCGACGGCACACAGGTTGTCGGCAATGGCGGATTCAGCATCCGCAGCAAGCGACTACTCGAAACAGTTCAACGTGACCCGCATATTGCGATCGACCGAAGCACTTCCGAGCAACACTGCAAAAACGACGATTGGCTGCTTTGCGTGTTGCATCGTGAGCGTTTGGAGCAGAGTGGAATCAGATTTGCATCACCTGAATTGGCGCATCGTTTCAGCCTTGAGGAGAACGAAGAGTACGGAGGTGTGTGGAGCAACCAATTCGGATTCCACGGTCTGCGCTGGACGGACATATCAGCATGGATCAAAGAGAACCCGCAATGGGGTATCGAAAACCCACTGGACCAGACATCGCTATAATGTTGTTTCAAGAAGTCGGTTTCCTTACTTGCTTCTTCGGGCGCAAACAGGTACATGGTAGAATTGCCTTGACACCAAGATAAATTGCTAACGCATTACATACGGAAGCAGGACAACAAGTGCGTTCTTTATCAGTAATTCATACTAGAGCCTCATGAGAATTTGGGACTATATTCACG
>PWVU01000056.1 GCA_003561715.1 Candidatus Kaiserbacteria bacterium
CAATGCGCTGCACAATATCCGCATCAAGGTTCGGTACTTTTTCACCGGAGTCAGTGTATAGGTAGAGGGGGAAAACTTGATTAGCTTCTCTGCTTTTCGTCGACATTACACAGTCGTTTGCAGGCAACTTTGCGACATACACATGTCGAAATCCTTTAGTCGCTTGCTGTCGTGAACACAAGAGAACAATATTGTTTTTGCCTAAAACATGTTCCAAGATTTCCTTTCTGGGTCTATCACAAATTGCTTTATTCAAAATGACATATCTAATATCAAAAGGTCTATAAATCGTTTCGGTAATAAGCGCATCCGGGTCATGTTTTTGTAACTCGCGGCGCGCATTGTCCATGTTCCAATTTGTTACGTTAATCTTGTAGAGACTCGATAACTGAACAGTAGATATTGATAAGTCGATAAAATCACGGAGCCGAGCTTCGAGCTCTAATTTCGTATAGGCGACTGCAAAATCATCTCGATGAGTTTGATACCCTAGTGTGTTAGTCGAAAACAACTCCGCCACTGAAAATCCCTCATCGTACTCTGCCTTCCCTTCCCCTTCCACTTTCCACACATCGCAGTCGGCGGGGAGAGGGTTCCACGGGAGGCGCTCGATGGCTCCGCCATCGAGCGCCTCAAATTTTTCCAACCGCACACCATACAGCTCCGTATGATACACCGTCGCAAGCGACTTCTTTGCTTTTCCTTCCGCCCGTTTCTTTACGCCAAAAATAACTGCGGTGCCGGTCTTGATATCAAAGACATTTTCGTCTTTGCTTCCATCGGGCGCGGTCTCTTTTTTGTTCGCATTACCGTGGAGATCAAGCACATAGATCGCATCGAAGGTATTGCGCAAATGCCAGCGCATCCCGCGAAAGGTCGGGTTGTCGAGATAGCCGTGCGCGGTGATCATGCCGACAATGCCCTCCCCATTCTTCTCGACCATACTTTCGGCAAAGCGGATGAACTTCACATAGTCGTCATTGATCCACTTGCTGTTCTTTTCTTTCAGCTTCTCTTTCCCACCCGGCTCGACTTTGTACACATCGTTGTCGGTATAGTGCGGATTTTGCGATTCGCCGGAATACGGCGGATTGCCCATCACCACCATGATGGGATACTCCTTCTTCACGCGCGAGGCGATGCGACTCTCCTCGGCGATGCTGTCGAGCACACCGAACAAACTCCCCTGAAGCGGAATATCGTGCGGGGTGTCGAGCGTATTGGTGAGGTAAATGCCGAGCCGCTTGCCAAACTCCTCAACGCCCGACTTCTTGAGCGTGAGCGCTACCTTGAGGTGCGCGATGGTGTAGCTTGCCATCATAAGCTCAAACCCGTGCAGACGCGGAAGCAGGTCTTCTGTCACATACGCGCCCCATCTTCCTTCTTGTCCCGCAAACGAGGTGCGGATATGCTCGACCGCTTCATTGAGGAAGGTGCCGGTGCCGGTAGCAACATCGAGTACTTGCACGCGATGCACGCTCTCCTTTACGCGTTTGGTCTTGCCTTTGTGGTCGGTGTGCTCACGCTCGATATCGGTCGTACTGTTGTCGGCAAGTCCTTTGGGTAGGTCGAATTCTCTTTTGAGAAGCTCGTCAATACCGCGCACGATAAAGCGCACTACCGGAAGCGGCGTGTAGAAGACGCCAAGCTCGACTTTCTTTTTGGGGTCGTACTCGCGCAGAAAATCCTCGTAGAAATGGATGACGGGGTCGGGGCTTTCTTTGGTGTTGCCGGTGCCGTTTCTCTTGAAATACTGCTCCATGAGTTCGCGGACGTTGGCGTGCGTGAACACTTCACAAAGCTCGTCCACAATGACCTCGAGGCGCTTGGGGAATGTTGCGCCGGAGATATGATCGAAAAAGTGGCGCAGGAACGGGTTGGTCGCCGGTACCAGTCGGCGCGCTTCTTCACGGCTGAAATCGTCGAGCGTGTCGTCGTTGTAGCGCGCGGCAAAGAGACCATAGACGAGGGTCTGCGCATACATGTCGGCAAAGTCTTCGTCGGTGAGGTTTGCAAGCAGGTGCTCTTTGATAAAGCGCATCATCTTTGCAAGCTCGTCTTTTTGCTCGGACTCGCCCGCAAGGAATGCAACGACATTGTCGCGAATGCGTTGCGCGCGTCCGCCCATGATCTTTGCCAAATGCTTGCCACTTTTGATCGGCTCACGACTCGTCTCGATGAAGTCGCGTATGGTGCGCGCGAGCCGCTCGGCGTTGTCGGCAAGCGGAATGAGGGTGTGCGTCTTGGTGTCCGCTTTTGCCAGCGCGATGACGTCGTCGTACCGCTCACCGTTGCGAAAGAAGCGAAACTCGGCGTAGTCGCTGATGATGAGATTGGTGTAGCCGTAGTAGCGTGTGGCTTGCTCGCTCTTTTCTATTTTGTCGAGATTCTCACCGAGCTTTTTAACCTCGATGTAGAGAAGCGGGACGCTGTTCTTGAGGACGATGAAGTCGGGCTTGTTGCCTGCGGTCGCTTTCGGGTCGTGCTGGATGAAGTAGCCCTCTTCTTTCGGGAATATTGAGGCGAGATAGTTTTGGAATGCCGTGCGATACGACATCTCACTACTCTGTGGGTCGGCGAGATAGCTCGTGAGCTCAAGCAAATAGGCGGATGAGGGATTCATTGCGATAAGGGTAGCATCAAAGGGGTGATCGCTCAATTTTGTCTATTTTGAACAAAACATTCACTTACTCATCATCAAAATCATCCGTGAGTAGCGCTAGTAAATATGCAGCGAAAAAGTATGGAACGTATTCGGAATCCTTCAAAACACCTGACGTCCGGGCTCGCTCAGCCTGTTCGGGCATCGCAACGAAGAAGTGTTCGATTGCTTCATCAAGCAAGGACTCTCGTGATCTACCGGTTACTTTTGTAGCAAGAGCTACGATATCCTCCTTGCCATTCTCATCACCCATAATCCTTCCAATTGGTTGCCAAAGTGCCGGCAGATCGAATTTTTGACGCACAAGCATCTCTTCTGCTTGATTTTTTTTGGTTTGCCATACATCATAAGAAATTTGCTCATTATCATTTGCAGGCAATTTTCTAGGAAGATCAGCAAAAGAATTGAATTTTTCAGACATATGATATGTATTTGCTACGTGTTTACTATCATATATTAGCGCAACACTGCATCAAAAACCACATTTGCTCAATTTATTGCCGAGCGCACATAGCGTCACTCTACTTGAACGCGACCTCAAGGTATTGCGGTACACATAGTACATGTGGTATATTGTATCCATCACGACGAAAAGGGGCCCGAACGGTTAACTACCTAAGGCCCCCTTTTCTTTTCTCAATTTTTTGACGAAGTTCAGGCTTGCTTAGATCGTCGAAGTATTTTCTTGTGATTTGCTTATACAGCGATGATGCATAGCGCTGTTTTGGGAAAAGTATCTTCTCGAACTTGGTTTCTTCGATCAAAAAGTCGACCAGCTGTTTGTAGTCACCGTCGCCGGAAACAAGTACGACTTTCTCGAATTGCTCTTTACGATATATCCGCTTCATGATGGAAAAGATAATGTCAGCGTCGACATTCCCCTTCTTGGTTCCCTTCATTGCGGAATTGTGTTCACGAAATACGAGAACAAAGCCTGCGGTCTGTACTTCCTCATACAGACGCTGGTACTGATCGTCATCTTGCACGTACCCAAGGTAATAGTAGGCGCGGTCGACGTGATATTTCTTTTCCAAGTACACTCGCAGGCGTGCGAGATCGACCTTCCAGACCGGGTCGCGCGTCGTGGTGCCCAGATGAAGATTTTGCCCGTCAATATAGGCAATATTTCTCATTAGCTCACCCTATCACCAAAGCATTCATTGCTCAATAACCCGTCTTTACGGCACATACACCTCCTCGATTTTTACGACCTCGTCTTGAGCATTGAGATGCAGGCGATACGGAAGCGAGTTCCAGTGGAGCTCGTCGTCGGCGATAATAGTAATGAATTCTTCAAAGGAGATCTCGTGTTGAGAAAGCGGTGCGTCACTCGCCGCGCGATACGTGATCATCACAACTTCGACCGCATTCGCAACAGTATAGCGCTCAACAGCATCATCACTATTCTCAATGAAGAAGTCGTTCGGCGTACACTCTTCGCGGGTTGCCTCGGTACATGTGCCCGCGCGTATCGCGGCATCTTTTGCCTCTTCGCCCGAATGCCACAGCGCCTCGTCGAATACGAGCGCGACCCGCTCACCCGAGAGGTCGACCTCGCGAATAAAGCCAAAAACGGTTTGACTGTCACGCTCTCCCACTTGTGCGCCGAGGCGTGTGAACATGTCCGCAACGCGAGCAACCAGCCCCGCGTGCTCCCCGTCTTCTCCCGCAATTGGTGGATGGATCACGAGCGCGGCGTACGTGTCGGGATCGTCGTCACGAAGTGGAAATATATAGAACGGCCCGCGATTCTTTTGCTCGATAAGCATGTTGTCGCCCGGCACCACACTCTCTTGATTGAGTACTACGCGCATACCCGCATCACCCGCCTCGCTCACAAACTCCTCGCGCTCGACAAAGTCGGTGCAGTAAACCGACCTATCTGGACCATCTGCGGCACACAGTGCGACCGTCCGCGCTTCAACGAACGCGTCAAGGCTTCCCCAGGTATCGCCCGCCACGCTTTCGATCACCGTGAGTGCGGCCCGCTCAGCAAACGCCTCACCCTGCTCGACACCGATCGATGCGGCGCGGTCGCTATACTCGCGCAGATCGAGATCGATCGGGTACGCCACTCGAAATCCAAACACATCATTGGTATACACGCGCAAGTCGGTACGCTCGCCCTCGCGCACGATGCTGCTATTGGGACTCCACAACCACCACACCCCAAGCCCGACAAAGAACAGTGCCAATAGCCATTTTTTATCCATACACCAGCTCAATTACCGATAATCTGCTCCCCACTCCCACCTTCATGGAGCGCAGTATACCACTATCACACCGTGCGTATAAGCGCCTCCTTTTGCACGCGCGGCATGCGCTTGATTGCAGCTTCGCGCACCAATGCCGCGCTGCGTGAGGCGCACGATTCGTGATAGACCAACACGACCGGTCGCCGCCCGCGCGTATACCGCGCGGCCTTTGGGCTTTCGTTGTGCTCACGTACGCGCGCATCCACATCGCGGGCAATGCCGGTATAGAGCGTTTCGTCGGCACAGCGAAGGATATACACCTGGTACATCAGCCCATTGTACACGCACAACCGCACGTATTCCTATCGACCATCACGCATCCATCAACGCGCTGTCGAGTATCGCGCGTACCGCATCTTGATCAAGATCGATACCGATGCACACAATTTTTTGCTCACCTTTAATGGAACCATCCGCACGCGTCTTCCAGTGGCCGTGCGGATGCAGGGTCATTTGATTGCCCGCTTGCGACCATACGAGCGCCACCGCGGGTTGCGCCGCGCTCCATGCAAATCCTTTCGAGCGCAAGAGCATCCGCAGAGAACCATCCTCAAGTATGCCGCGCAGTTTGTGAGGATCAAAAGGGCGATCCGCGGTATAGACAAAACTGCCAATGCCGTACTCTTCCGTCTCCGGTACCACTTCCCCGCGCAATTCCTTCAGCCAGCGCGGATGCATCGCCGCCTCATCGAGAGTAAAGAGGTGCGTATCTAGGACGTCGGAAAGCGACACATCGCCATGAACCGCCTCGACCACACGCGCCGACGGATTCAATGTATGCACAATACCGCGCACACGCTCACACATCTCAGGCGTCGTCAAATCGGTCTTGGTCAACACAATAACGTTCGCAAACTCTACCTGCTCCACAAGAAGCTGTACGAGCGAACGGTCATCATCCTCTGTTACACCTTCGCCGGTGTCTTGGAGCGTTTTGGTGCTCATGTAGAGATCGCGAAATCGACTTGCGTCAACAACGGTCACCAAGGTATCCAAACGAGCGACCTCCATGAGCGCTCCTTCCCCATCGTCAAAGGTGAAGGTCTCCGCAACCTGAAGCGGCTCGGAGATACCGCTCGATTCGATGACAATAGCGTCATACACGCCCGACTCCGCAAGTGCGCGAACTTCCACCAAGAGATCCTCGCGCAGGGTGCAACATATGCACCCATTACTCATCGCAACCAGTTTTTCATCGGCATGCAGTACCGACGCCTCACCATCAATCAATTCCGCATCAACGTTCAATTCGCTCATATCATTCACAATGACCGCATAGCGTTTACCCGCGCGGTTGGTGAGAATGTGCTTGAGTATCGTTGTCTTACCCGACCCCAAAAAACCGGAGAGGACAGTGACGGGGACAGGACTAGTTTGTTGCATTTCTAGCACTATACCGTAATGCAATATATTTGCAATTAGGGCAACCTTTGATACACTATAGTAATTATGGTGATTGGTGTATTTGGCAAGGGAGGAAGTGGCAAGACAACGGTCTCGACGGCACTCGTGCGCTTTTTACATACACAAGGAAATCGCGTACTGGCTATAGATGCGGATCACAATATGGACTTATCGTACAACCTTGGTCATCCGGAGCATCCCTCCCCCGTTGGCGGACAGGTCGAGGTGTTGAAAGAGCATATAGGCATCGACGCTGATGAGCACTACAGCCAAGCAGTGATGCGCATTGAACACGATACGGATATGCCGTTTGCTCTGGATCCGCTCGACCCTATTACGGAGCGCTTTAGTATTAAAATTGAGCCGAAACTGCGGCTCATGCAGACCGGTCCGCAAACCGCAGGTGTTTTGCACGGCGCGCACTGCAGTCACTACCTTGGCACACCCCTGAAAGTCTACCTCCCTCTACTTGGACTGAAGGAAAACGAGTGGGTCATTGTTGATGAAAAGGCGAGTGCCGACGCAGTTTCTACCGGTATTCCGACCGGTATGGATGTGGCGATCATTGTTGTTGAGCCGCGCGAGCACAGTATCAAAGTTGCGCGTCACATTGCGGAAGGATTGACATTTTTTGAGGTGCCGCACTTCTATCTTGCCAACAAAACAAACTCGCCTGAAGAACAAACCCTCATTGCCGAAGGTCTCGGTGTAGCACCGATCACACATCTACCAACAGCACACGAATATGACGAGGCTCTCTTGAGTGACGTCATACGAAGTTTACTCGCACGCAAATCACCCGTATCACGTCTTGCGCGCTCACAAAAAAAGTTTGCACGGAACGAAGCGTTCGCCATCGCGCTCGGATAATGCTTTCAGCCAAGCCCTGCCGCTTGTAACATATCGGCAGTGCTTGGCTGGACGCATGGTGCGTTCCAGCTGTTCTTTTGAGAGAGGCCAGCCATGGCTCACACGACCGACTCTATCAACCGTCTTGAGGCAGAAGGGTTCTATCCGGACCTTATCGCGTCGATGCGGGGATTCATGGAGCACATGCACAGCACGGGACAATGCGCTCTTGGCAAGCAGATCGCCGAGCAGTTCGCTGCGGGCTTTCTCGCTGCTCCGAACTTCAGTACCGACCCTTTCAGGCCCGACGCGACTGATCCGTTGTTCAAGCTCAAGTCGAACTACCTGGACGCGATCCAGGAAATATTCGAACGCTTTCGTGACCGTCTTCCTCGTCAGCTTTACGCCACCTTGGCCTTCCTCGGGACGCGCGACGATCCGACGATCGAAGAACGAATCCCCGAAATCGAGCATCTTCTGCCCGACGGTATGAACTGGAAGATCGCTGATTCAATACTCCATGCACTGGGGGTCAGCTTCAGACTCCACTTCGACGTGCAGTCGACGATCAACAAGCGTACCGGTTTCATCCTTGGTCACGGATGTGCCTGCGGTTGCGCAATCGCCGAGATGAGTCGTTGTGTGGTCGACGCGAGAATGGGCGATAAGCCTGCTGTCGTCGAGGAGGAGACGCAAGCCTTTCTGAGGCATGCGCTATCCCAGTGCTTCTTGTTGCATTTCGGACTTCCCCAAGGTATCGGGGAATCCCTCAAAATACAACGGCGGAACCAGACGAGCGACCAAATCGTCAAGACACTGGTGCTCAAGACGGCGCATCACGAAGCCTAGCCTCCAAGGTCTCTTCACGGCACAATTGCGCCCCGCCCGCGGTCTCACCAGACCGCGGGCGCTTCGCGTTATAGCAACGCATGCCACACCATATACACCGCCATGGCTGCCATGAGAGCGTCTTCAAAGACCGTGCCGGGGTGACGGGCATGACCAAAAGCTTTTCGTTGAATGCAGATGTAATCACTTACTATGAGTATCGCAGTTCCTGCAAATCCATTCTTTTTGTTTGAGGAGCTTGGCGGTAACTATCTTGGTCTACCTCCTCTCGACTATGAACATCACCACATACGCCTCCGGATCAAGCATTGCCTCGGAGATAAGTGGCGGCTCGACGTCGACGATCGAAATGCGAAAGTCACCGATCTCTTGCGGCACTTCGTCTGAGGGCATATTGAAGGTGCGTCCATCGCCCGGTAAACGCGTTGTCACGTTCGCAACGACCGCGCCACCTTCTCCACAATCGATTCCTTCGGGGCATCGATAATCTGCAACCATCTCATTAAAAGTGAGCGAGAGTTCACCTGCAACACCCGTCTGCCCCACCCCAAGCGTAAGTTGCCCATCGGCGTCCGGTGTGATGGTATCGGGTGCACCCCCTTCACCAATCTCTTCAGACACCTCTTCAACAATCGCTTCTTCGGGAGCGGAGTCGATCAACTCATCCTCAAACACGTCGAAGCCCACATCCGGGCGAATCAGCAACCACACTACGATAAGGAGTAGTAACGCACCCGCTAAACAAAGTGCATGCTTCATTAGCTAAGTATACTCTCTGTAGAGATTTGTCAAGAATTGACGGGCTATACGCTGCATTGCGCAGTGCCAACGCGTTGAGAGCTATTCCTTGCGGGCGCTGTGCGGAAGTCGTATTGTAGCAGGCATATCTTGTATGAACTCCGTACACCCGCAGCAAACCCCCGATGTAATGCGTGCCCAAGCCGAGCAACTCCTCCACGACGCCTGCTCACCCTACGGACTCCATGCCTCCGGCATACGCGGCGGCTACCACAATCTCTGGGCGCGCGACAGCATGATCTCCGCCCTTGGTGCACTTGCGAGTGATGACCCGACACTCATTGCAGCAGTCGGAAACAGTTTGGATACCTTGAGTGCTCACCAAACCGAACTCGGACTCATTCCCAACAAGATCGACTTCGACACACCCCCGCGCGTTAATTTCAGAGCGTATGCCGACGGTGGCTTGTGGTTTGTGCTGGTGACCGCCCGCTTTCTGACTCGCTTCCCCGAGCACCCGAGTGCCGCGCGCTTGATCGACTCCGCCTCTCGCGCACTTACCTGGTATCGTTACCAAGATCACGACCAGAGCGGACTGATCGGTATCCAAGAAGGATCGACCTGGATGGACCTCTTCCCTTTGCGCGGCAAGAGCATATATGTGAACGCACTTCGCTACTGGGCCACTACGGAGTTTGCAACCCTTCTCACTACGCGCAACGACACGAGCCGCGCACAATCACTCACGACCGAAGCCGGCATCATCCGTGACTCGATACACGAACGTCTATGGTATGAACCGGGCAAAGATCCGGTACGCCTGATACAGGACAGCTTTAGTACCAGTAGCTACAACGAAAAAGAAATGGACGCGCTCGGCAGGCATCTCTTGCGCTCGCCGACACCCCTTCCTGATGAGGCATTCTTTGTGCCGTACGTTACGATGCGCGACTACGGCAACTGGTTCGATACCTTTGGTAATCTCATTGCCATTCTTGGTGGCGTAGCAACACCGGCGCAGAAGAACGCAATTCTCGCGTACATAGAACGCCATGCGCTTGCTGAGCCCTACCCCGTGCAAGCAATGCACCCGCCGCTAACAGAAGGCGACGCTGACTGGCGCTACTACTTTGCTTTTGGCGATCTCAATCGCCCACATCATTACCACAACGGCGGCATATGGCCGATGATCGGCGGCTTCTATGTATGGGCGCTCTGTGAGGCGGGCGAGATCACACAAGCACACAGAGCCCTTGCGGCACTGGCTAAAGCAAACGCGCAAACACGCAATACGGAAGACATAGAGGCGCGCGCGGAATTCGCCGAGTACCTCGAAGCAACGAGCGGTGTACCCTGCGGGATGCAAGACCAGACCTGGTCTGCCGCACTTTACATCGCGGCACATGCGCGCGTAAAGGATACGGAATGCGCGCACGCATCCGCTCTACCACCTACGCAGTATAACGAGAGACCTTTAGCGCAAACGCGTTTGACAGAGCAGACAACATAATGCAAAAGC
>PWVU01000041.1 GCA_003561715.1 Candidatus Kaiserbacteria bacterium
AATCGAACACGATGGTGGCCTGAGTGCGACTTTGGTTTTGGTACACCATCAAACTGCAATCCTGATATTGCTGACATGGTCACTGATACCAACCGACTGGGGAAGTTTCTGCCGAATGAGCCCATGACCGTACGGGGGGCACATATGGGATATGATAATGATAATGATATATTTGTATGCGGGGGCAATATTGTCCGTGGAGTGAATATACATTTGCGGAACATTCCGATGGATGTCGCTACAAAAGTGAGTCAGATCGTCGATGGTAATGACGACCTTCTCTGCGGTCGGATCAGATGGCAGCCGACGACAAATGTCAATGCACCCGGATCGCTCTTCTATTTGTTAGCTGCAGACCCCAGTGATCCGATGTAAACGTACATGCAGTTTCGTGTTAATAGCATCAACGTAATCTAAGCGTGCGCATGCTAGTATTGCTCGGATGGACCCGTGGCTCAGTGTAATAATTGTTGCGCTTTCGTATCTGTGCGGCATGGGTGTGTATAATTATTTCATTATACCGCTTGGAGCAACATATTATAGAAACGCGCTTGTTTCTTTCTTGTATTATCTTAGCGCTTCGATCTTGCTGCTCAAATTTTTTGGCGCGTCATATATTGAGGCATACACTGGAATGAGACAGGGTGCTCAGATCGCACTCGCGGCATTGACCTTGGCGCTTCTCATAACTCCGCAAATTCTTAAGCGTTTTTCATCATATCCACGAATTTCACGTGAATATCCACGCATAGCAACGCTGTCTTTTAGGTATCCCTTTGTTCTGGCAAAGACCGGCGAAATTATGTTTCAGCAAATCTGCGTGGTACTGCTTGTTTTTGCACTTGCGGATATTTACACCTCAATTTCCGTGATTGCCGTTTCGTATGCACTTGTGTTTGGGGCAATGCACGCGCCGCTTTTTCTGGTGCTTCGTGCGCGGTTTGCGGTAGCGTTCACACTGGCGGCGTTTGCGTCTGGCTTTGTGATTCCCCTATTAGTGCTCTTGGTTGAGGGTGGGGTGATTTACTCCTTCGTGCTTCATTGGTCTTTTTATATCGCACTCGCGTATTTTATTTATCTCAACAATGGACGGTTCTTTTTGCCCGTGCCACGACAAGCGACATGACAATGTCATTTCGCTTTTATAAATATACTCTCTCTAATGACTTTTACTTTGAACAAATCAATCGCTTTTCTCGTTATTGGAGTTTTTTTTTATCTCTTCAGTTAGCTCCGATGCTGGGTTTGCCCACAGTAGCTCTGGATCTTTTCTCTCTTGAGTCGAAAGCCTTTCCACCTTATTCAAAGGAAGGAGACCTTCGCTGCTCGCTCGATTACAAATCGATCAAGTTTGGTTGGCCATTCTCAGTATATGAGATCGCTGGCAGTTCCACGTGTCCTGTCTACGTGTACTATATTTTTGGACTTGTAATCAACCTGATTATCTTTTCTGTGGTGTATCGTATTTTTCTTTATGTACGTCGGTGACAGGGTTCCAGCCTAAGACAGAAATACTCTCTTACCACGAGAGTGGTGGGGTATACCCGATGTGTGTTTGAAGAATGAAAGCGATACCGACAATGATAATAGGCACCACGATGCGCACAACGAACTTCGTATGATCAGCCCGAATGTTCGGCCAGATCTTACGTAGGTAATACCACCAGAACACTTCTCTGCTGTCCTTGCCACGCTCAAGATGCGTGATATAGCAACCGCCAATCATCCAATATTGTATTTGGAGCACGGCGACGCCGATAAGAATGATTCGCCAATCCGCCAAGAGTGGCGAGGCGTATGCGATCAACAGAAGTACAACATGTACCCAAAACCACGGCCCGAAATCCTTTACGTGCTCGTCTTGCGTGGTCTTACTCCGTCTGCGCATCAAGCTCGACCGCTTGTGTATCATTACCCACTCGGTCGACCACGCCACCAGCGTCTATTTCTTCGATCGACTCAACCTCAATGATGCCTACGATGTCGTAGCGGTTGCCGTCCGGCCCGAACATCTCCTCGTGGACGAGTGTGCCCGCGACGCGCACGCGGATATCGGGCGATGCGAACGAGAATGTCGGATCGAGATCGGCAAGATGGCGCATGCCGTAGTACGTCCCCTCGTCGTCTTGTAGACCCATTGCGCACTCCATGGTCATGGGGCCATCCCCGATCTTGGGGATGCAGGTAATAATACCCTCGACCGTAATCTGCCCTTCGGGCGGTACCTCGGCAAACGGTTGGCTTGGGGGCGTTTGCGCGCCATTGCCAAAGAGCACCAGCCCCACGTTGATCAGTGCCAGTACCACGGCGATTCCCACTATGGCTACGAAGAGTTTATTCATACGTTCATTTTAGCGGGGTGTGGTGGAGGATGCAATGTCTGAGGGAGTTGCATATGTGGCGCGAATCGCATCGAGTGCTATACTTGCCGCGATATGGAATTGTGGTTTGTGTTTTCAATGGTGGCTGCGGTGTTTGCTGGGCTACATTTGTTTGTTCAAAAGGTTGGGTCGGTACGAGGGTATAATTCTAGTTTACTGAATACGTATAGCTCGGCACTTTCATCAGTACTAGTACCCCACTATCTTAATTTTGAACCTGAACCATTGAACGGTATGCTTGTGGTATATGACCACACACA
>PWVU01000123.1 GCA_003561715.1 Candidatus Kaiserbacteria bacterium
ATCCTTGGCGACGGTATGGGGTTTGTACGCAACAAAAAAAGAAGACCACGAATGTATTATCCGCGCAAGAGTGACCGAACTACTTTGCACAAGGGTGTGACATGTTAATTTTGGTTTGACAAACTCCTAACTACGGTTGCGCCGTCGCGGCTCTCGTGCTATAGTCTTTCATCATATGATAAACGTCGAAGTCCGAAAAAACCAAAGTGAGCATGTTCCGGGCGTCATGCGCCGTTTTACCCGAAAGATCCAAAGCTCGGGTATTGTCCAGCGTGTACGGGGCTTGCGTTACTTCAGTCGAGTCAAATCCAAAAATATGCAACGCCGAGCGGCGATCGTTCGAGCGGAAAAGCGTGAAAAGTTTGAAGAGCTCTTCAAGCTTGGTCTCGTCAAAAAAGAGCAAAAGCGAGGCGGGCGACGATAGATGTGCCATGACGTCATCTACTACGCCTTTTACCATATCCAACACCACCCGCGGCCGAGAGCCGCGTGTTGCGTATGGCGCTATCAAAGATGCGGTGCTGGGTTCTTCCTATGAGCTTAGTCTTGTGTTTGCAGGCGAGACAGTGTCTCGACGCCTGAACCGTACGTATCGCGCCATTGACCGCCCTGCTTCGGTACTCTCGTTTCCATTAGACAAGAACAGCGGTGAAATAATCATTTGTCCGCAGTATGTAAAACGACGAGTGCGGGCGTTTGGCATCCCCTATCGCGATCTGATCGGATTTCTTTTTATCCACGGCATGCTTCATTTGAAGGGTATGGAGCATGGTAGTAGAATGGAGCAACGCGAACGAGTGTTGTGCGAGCAATTTTCTCTTGCGTACCCCGAACGGTAAGCGATATTTCGCCTCAGGTTATGTGCCGAAAAAGGCACAGAGGAACTGCCACATTTCAAGGTGGTGGTGTTCAGTATTACAGAAACGTATAGTACTATGCATGTATGAGTAAGCGCACCACGGTTGGCATCGACATCGGCACATCGCAGGTACGCGTAGTCATTACCGAATTGCTCCACGGAAGCAATCGCGCAACACCGAAAATTCTCGGCATAGGAGCAGCGGAATCAAAAGGATTGCGCCAAGGATATATCGTTGACGCAGATGACGCGCGCCGCAGTTTGGAATCGGCGGTTGCGCACGCGGAAAAAATGTCAGGTATGACAATACGGAGTGCCTACCTGTCGGTTGGCGGCGTCGGACTTGAGGAATTCAAGACCAAGTCTGAGGTGGTCATTTCTCGCGCCGATGCGGAAGTAACATCGCTCGATCTCTCGAAAGCAGCCGAACAAAGCGAACAACAGTTGGGTAAAAAAATACTCAATCGCAAGGTCATCCATGCGATACCAACCGCCTACACAATTGATGGAGAACGCGTCCTCGGGCATCCCGAAGGCATGAAAGGAACCAAGCTTGGTGTTGAAACTCTTTTTGTGACCATACTGGAGCAACACCTGCAAGACATGATCGCGCTCGTGGAAGATATGGGCATTTCGGTCATTGATGTCATGGCGGCACCTCTTGCGGCAAGTTTTGTTACGCTTACCAAAGCACAGAAAATGGCCGGGTGCGTCTTAGTCAATATTGGCGCTGAGACTGTCTCACTGGTTGTGTACGAACACAACACTCCCCTTTCAGTTACGGTATTTCCCTTGGGCTCGACCGATATCACCAACGATATTGCGCTCGGGTTAAAAATATCACTCGAAGATGCCGAGAGACTTAAGCGCGGCTCGCTCTCGGGTACCGCATACTCCCAAAAGCGTCTTGACGACATCATGCAAGCACGTCTTTCCGAGATGCTTGAATTGATAGAAGCGCATTTGGTAAAAATAGGCTCAAGTGGTCTTCTTCCGGCTGGCATTCTTATCTCGGGCGGCGGTTCTGGTCTTCCGGTCACAGAAGACTTGGCACGCACTATCCTCAGGCTACCATCTCGCAAAGCGCAACTGACAGGTGCGGAAGGAACCAAAATGCGCGACTCCTCGTGGGCCGTCGCGTACGGGTTGTGTATATGGGGAATGAGTAATGAAGAGGAATCAGGTTTTAAAAACACCCTCCGTTCGATATGGGGGAAAGTGCGCGATCTGATCATGCGGTTTATGCCCTAGTGTATGACTTCCCTGCGCGCGTTCACTACCGAGGATATTCCGGCGCACATCGAAACGTATCGAGCACTATACCGCACACTCTCACCTTCTTCACTACCGATCACTGAAAATTCTCTCACTCGTGCAGCCGAAAATCCCAACACGGTTCTTGCGGCATACTTTTCAGACAACGCATTGGTTGGTATCGCCACACTCACAATCGGAGATGTGGCGAACAAATCGCTCGGATTTATCGAGGGAGTTGTCGTCGCGGATCACGTGCGCGGGAGCGGTATCGGTGAAGCACTGATAACGTTTGTACTCAAGGAAGCGCAAAAACGAGGCGTAGTAAGTTGCCAGCTTACGTGTAATACCTCGCCCGAGCGTGATACGGCACACAGGCTCTATCGTCGAATGGGTTTTACGGTCGCAACGCGCACTACCCTATACCGAAAAAAGCTGTAAATCCTCATCGTCCAACTAAACACAATACGCATTGCGTCAACTTTACGACTCTACCCAAGACTGGTATCATGGGAGTATGTAAGGGGGTGCTCTTTACGAGAAGAGCTTTTGTTGTCTTATATTTTTTATGAAACAGATCCAACCGGAAGTTGAAGCTTTTGCGCGCATACGTGTCGTGGGTGCGGGAGGTTCGGGAAATAATGCTATCAATCACATGATCAATTCGGGCGTCAAAGGCGTCGAATTTATTGTGATCAATACCGATGCACAAGATCTCCATCACTCACCCGCAAAAAAGAAGATCCATATTGGCAAAAACCTCACCCGTGGTTTGGGTGCCGGAGGTAACCACGACATTGGACGTCGCGCCGCCGAAGAAACGCGCGAGGAAATACTGGAATCACTCAAGGGTTCCGACATGGTATTCATTGCCGGTGGTATGGGCGGCGGTACTGGTACCGGATCTAATCCCGTGATCGCCTCGATCGCACGTGAACTGGGGGCACTCACCGTCGGGGTGGTAACCAAGCCGTTCTCGTTTGAAGGTCAGGCGCGCATGCGCATAGCTGAGCAAGGCATTGAGGAGCTCAAGAAAGAAGTCGATGCGCTCATCATTATCCCTAACGATCGCTTGCTTGCGATCGTTGACCGGGAGACGTCGGTTTCCAATGCATTTGCCATGTGTGACGATATTCTGCGCCAAGCAGTCGAAGGAATCTCAGACCTCATCACAACACCGGGCATCATCAATGTCGACTTTGCCGACATTCGCTCGGTCATGGAAAATTCCGGCTCAGCCCTTATGGGTGTCGGCACAGCCTCCGGTGAGAATCGCGCCCTTGAAGCTGCGCAAGCCGCTATCAACTCCCCTCTCTTGGAAGTATCCATTGCCGGCGCCAAAGGAGTGTTGTTCGCTATTGCCGGTGGAGACGACCTGGGTATGCTCGAAATACAAGATGCCGCGAAGGTCATTACCGAATCGATTGACTCCAATGCGCGCGTTATATTCGGAACCACCAAAGATGACAAGCTCAAAAAGAATGAGCTCAAAGTTACCGTTATTGCAACCGGCTTCCCCGATGATCAGGTGGTTCCCAGCTCATCACTCTTTACCATCGGCGCTCGCGCGGACACAACACCATCCGAACCTAAAGCATCCGAACCTGAGTCGGAACCCGAGCAAAAAGAAGAACCGGGGCGTATTCATAACACATTCGCGGGCATACGCGGTATCGGACAACCTTCGGCCGCTCTCTCAGGTGATGGATCTAAACGCGACCGCTCAGCCCCGCCCGCAAAAGAAAAAGCACCGGAAAAGACTGATGAGAAAAAAGATGACGACCGCGACGACGAGTGGGGTGTGCCGGCATTTCTGCGACGCAGTAAAATTAAGTAAAAAGAATGTTCGCCTGTAGTGCATTTCTGCAACGGCACCTTGCTGTGAAATCTTTGTGTCTGGTTTCGAAAAGTGGCGGGCATAGCCCGCCACTTTTTCATATGTGTCTCAATCTATCATCAGGCGCGGTATGGTATACTCTTTATACTCAGAAGTATATATTTCCTATAAACTAACGACTAATCTATGTTCGATCTCATCATCATTGGCGGCGGACCCGCCGGAACGGCCGCGAGTGTTTACGCCGCACGTAAACGCATCAACACTTTGCATATCACCAGAGAGTTCGGCGGACAAAGTGTGGTCTCACTTGATATCCAAAACTGGATCGGCACCCCCCATATTTCCGGTGCCGACCTGGCAAAATCCTTTGAACAGCACGTTACCGAATACGCTGACGACATCGTTACGCTTAAAACCGGCGCTCTTGCCACGAATATAGCGCATGCGGAAAACGGCTTTAGCGTTTCAACCGATGACGGGGAAGCGCATACCGCAAAGACTGTACTCATTACGACCGGTGCCGACCGAAGAAAACTAACGGTTCCTGGTGCGGATACCTTTGAACATAAGGGCGTTGTCTACTGCGCATCGTGCGACGGTCCGTTATTTGCCGGTATGGACACTATCGTTATTGGTGGTGGTAATGCCGGCTTTGAGACCGCCGCGCAACTCCTCGCTTATGCAAAAAGCGTGACTTTGCTACAGCATAACGACTCCTTTAAAGCGGATGCAATCACCGTCGAGAGTGTACTGAAAGATCCCAACATGACCGCGCTGAAAAATGCAAAAATTACCAAGGTACTCGGCGTGGCGATGGTAACCGGTATTGAGTACGAGGATGTGACCAATGGCGAAATAAAAACGCTTCCCGCAGGTGGCGTCTTCGTCGAGATCGGCATGCTTCCAAATACCGCGCTCGCTGAAGGTGTTGTCGAAATGGACGAGATCAAGCGTATTAAAGTTGATGCAAAGAATCAGCGCACCTCGGTACCCGGCATTTGGGCGGCCGGTGATTGCACCGATGAGCTCTATCATCAAAACAATATCGCCGCGGGCGACGGCGTAAAAGCGCTTGAAGATATCTACGTCTATTTGAAAACGCGATAACAATTGCACAAGCCGCCAATACTACTTCTCCAAAAACGCACAACACCTCCCAGCTCATAACAAGGAGGTGTGTGTGCGTTGGCGAAGGCGGCTTGCGACAAAGCGGATGATCCCGCGAATATACTAGGTGGTATTCCTGACGGAGGAACCCATTATAGAGAGAAAATTGAGGAATCCGCTTTATAATTCGCAAACCTGACTCTATATAAGCACAATGGGAAGAAAAAACAATGGCTCTGTTAAGCCGTTTTGGGAATAAACCTAGGGGAAACCTGTTGATAGGACGCTGAAACCCCGGGGATAGTGTGAGGAAAACGCGCTCTTGTCATTTCGGGCATGTTCTCAGAGCGCTTACCTACGGCGCAAATGCAAAATCACATATACACACCCCTTCTTACACCATATCGTTACATACTCCTTGTGTATAACACACCCTGAGCGTTAGTACGGTATCTTACACTCCTCAAAGCAATGCGCGTCTCGATTGAGGCGATATACACGCTCTCGTCCTTGCGGCACAACTTCCACCGCTTCAACAGATTTCAGTATCTGGAGATGATGCGTTACGGTCGGCTGTTTCAGTTTGAGCTCTTCGGTAAGCGCTCCAACCGTCATACCCTCACTCGCCTTGCCGAGCATGCAGACCAGCTTATACCGACTGCGGTCACCTACCACCTTGAAGCACTCCGGACACAGTTCTTCCTCCTCGACCACTCCCTTGGGAAGCCACGCGGGGCGCGGGTAGCGCTCTTGTCGAGTCTCATTTTTTGATGTCTGTTTTGTTTTCCCCACCGATTTCTTATGCATAGATATATATCTATATGTTATAGTGTATCAACACCTATCAATATAACGCGACATCGACCATACCTCAAGTTTTGACCGCGCGATGCTAGGTTGGTATCCACCAAGACATGATTCAGTACACGTATGCTCTACACACGCACCGGCGACGATGGCACCACAACGCTCAATAACGGTACCGAGCGCTTACCCAAAGACAATGCTGTATGTGAAGCGCTAGGAACGCTCGAAGAGCTAAATGCGCTGTTGGGAGTATGTCGTGCATCGTGCTTATACGAAGAGCCATTGCCGCTGCGTCAGATAGTGCGCACCGTACAAGAAACGCTATTCAGCATGCACGCGATGCTCGCTGGCGCCGAAACGTCCATTGGCAAGGCACATGTACTAAAGCTTGAAGAAGATATTGCCATACTTGAAGCGCATATGCAGCCTGTGCGGAGTGTCGTTATTCCCGGCTCGACCCTGCTTTCTGCGCAGTTCGACCACGCACGCGCCGTGTGTCGCCGCGCAGAACGCAGGGTGGTAGCACTTTCGTACACTACACCCTACCCGGAGGAACTCGTCATGTATCTGAATCGCGCCTCCAGTTTGCTATATGCACTTGCTCGTCATACGGCAACGATGCACGGCGCGCCTGAACTTAAGCCAAGCTATCTATAGAATCACCGCTGTCTTACTCGCGCTCTGCCTTCTCGTCCGCAAGCGGTGAAACCGCCGATCTGACACTCATACGCACCAGAACCAGCATCCCCGCACAGAACGCCGCCGCACCCAAAAGCTCGATATTCTCCTCGATGAGACTATCAAGTAATGAAAAGCCGATAGAACTCATCGGGTGTTGCTCATTCCATGCCGCCCACATGCCCGCTACTTCTGCGTCTCCAATGCGCAAAGCAAATGCATACAAACGCTCACCGGCGAACGTGTACAGATCGCGATCCACAAGACCCGAAAACGCCGTCCCAATGAATGAGAGTGAGCCCGCCAAGAAATACATGAAGAAGCCCGCCAAAATATATGTCGCCGCACGCACATGCTCCCGCAAATGCCAGCCATAGCGCACGAGCGCGTAGAGCGGAACACCCGCAAGCAGGGCAAAATATCCCGCCTCGAACAATGTCCCGAAAATACCCTGATCGGGCTCATTCGCCGCAACCTGCACCCAACTCATAAAGAGATGTCGGATGTTACCGGCATCCTCCAAAAGCATCAGCAAGAATGCCACCGCCATGAGCGAGAAGAACTTGTAGCGCAGGCGATCGATACCGAAGTAGCGCCCCGCCAAAAACGCCGCCATTACAAGCGCCGCGCCCAATCCCGCCCACTGGAAGACTTCCGCAAACCCACTATTGCGCCCCCATTGCTCAAAAAAGAATGGGGCGTAGAAAAAATAAAAGTACGGCTGAAGACCCGAGAAAAGAAAATCGCGCATGCCAAAGACATTGCGCAAGTCGATCAAATAAAATAGAACGAACGACAACACGACCAGCCCCACCGCACCCAGCAAAAGATACTCGGGAAGCCCGCTACCATCTGCACGAAACCGCGCATACCATGTTTTGATCAGTGAGATCATGTGGGCAAGTATACACAAAATAGGCAATTGGTCGACGCCCGAAAAGCACTCTGTATAAGTATTTACCAGGGCTTATGCATTTGGATGCAGTCCGTAGGTTCGGAAGCGAGAGCACGTAGCTTTCGAAGCGAAAATACCCTTGAGCAATGTCGGGCATATTGTGAAAGGGTGAGACGCGAAGCGTCGCAAGACTCACAGTGAGCTTTTGGGAGTTTTTACGAACAAAAGCTCCTATGAGTGGACCGCTTCTGTAAGAAGTTTGACGAGAGCAACAAAGGAATGTGCCGAATGCGTAAGTTCTGTCAGCACTCGATCGTCTCCCCATCTTTCAGCCGCATAAACGTGACGCCCTTGCTTGCCAACACTCGCTCAAACAAGCCGTGCACCAGCTCAATCCCCTTCTCGTTCAGCACGGCATCATGCACCGGAAATGCCCGCTCGGGCTTGAGCGCAACCGCGTAGCGGATCGCGTCAGCACTTCTACACCACGGTCCGGAAACAGGAAGCGCAAGCACGGGGACCAACCGCTTTGGGTCGGTATACGCGTCCCCCGGATAAAAGAGCGATTCACCAATGAAGTAACCGGTATTCTGTACTTGTCCGACCTCTTCAAAGATCTCGGCATGCGTGCCATCGTACGCCTCAATACGCACACCAGCAACTTCAATCACACTATTCCCTTCCACAACTGTATGTTCGATACCATGCGTCTCAAGTATCTTACCTACGCCCGTATTCGTAATGATCATCGCGCGCGGATTGTTCGCATGAAGTGTGGCGAGCGCTTCGGTGTGCAGATGATCGGCATGTTCGTGCGTGATCAGTATCGCCGCAAGATCGGTCAGGTCCTCAAATCCCTTGCTGTACGAACCCGGATCGGTCAAAAACCGCTTCCCCTCGATCTCAATAAGCAAACAGCATTGCCCGTATTTGGTGATGGTCATAGGGGAAGTATAGCATGAAAGAGAGATTCGATGAGAACCATGTCCTGTGTCGGCAACAGAGTAAAGATTGGGTGGGAATAACAACTGCCGATCCTTTCGCTCTGTAAGCTATAGATACAAGAAAAGCGTTCCCACCAACATAATGCAGATCGTAACGAGTCGGTGCGTAAGGTGACCGCGCGTTATTTTTTCCTTGCTTATGTGGGGGAAAAATAGCGTCAAAAGAATACCGAATGCTAATACAAAGAACGGTTGAAAACCGACCACAAACCACACGAGTGTTATCGGAACCAGCAATGAAGCGAAGTTGAATGAAAGCTTACCCAATATGTTAAGTGTTTCGTTAATGCCGTTGAGCGTCAGAACCGAAGCTCTGTTTGCTTTCAACACGGTAAGGAATTGCCGGCGGAATGCAGGAATAAAGACGAACAATGCCACCGCCGTCAGAGAAAACCCCACATACTCCCAAAATGCAGTTGTTAGTAACCCGGCTTCCAGCGCAAAGAATTTGAAGAATAGAAAGCTTAATGCGGTCAAAAACGAGGCGAGCACCATGAGCCAAAACGCCCCCTTGTTGAAAGAAAGCTTTTTTGTGTCACTCATTTCTAACGATAGTACGACTGAGCCAACAATAATGATCGCGCCTCCGATAAGCTCGGAAACGGTCAGCGTTTCTCCAAGCACGATCCATGCCAGTACGAATGAAAATACGGGAATGAGCTGGAAAAGCGGAATGACAACCGAAGCATCGCCCCTTTGAAGTGCATAGACATACGGCATCAATCCAACGATATACAACGCCCCATTCAACGCGATAAGCAATCCTGCTTGAAGCGGATATTGTAGCGCCTCAGGATGAATGATCGCAACGATCGGAATCAAGAATACGCCAATGATCGAGGAAAAAATGAACAGCGCGCCTGCGCCACCGCCCTTAAAATATCTATCCAAAAGATATTTGTCTATGTGATTTGTCGCCGCCCACAGCGCGGGCGCGAGAAGTCCTACAAGAAACCAGGTCATACATGTTGTTTTGCTTCTTCGATTGTACGCATCACAAAGTCACTTTTTCGCTTTGTGTACTCATCGCGATTGTCTGCGTATTTCATCGCAAGCTCGCGCTTTAGTGCCCCGTACTTATCTCTAACTCTCGTGTGTGTTCGTAGGAAGTCACGGAATAACAATTGATTCTTCCAGCCCGTCTCACTTGTAGTCTCTACAAGGTTCAAGTGGTGGGTGCGTTTTTCTGAAGGTCTTTTCGGAAAGAATTGTTGTCGGAAAAACTCGCTGTCGACCAGCTTCTTTAAGTTCTCGAAACCTATATCAAAACATATCACTGTTTTTGCTCGAAATCTTCATCATTCTCGCGCTGGTATGCCGGTGCGTGTACCAGAAACAGTTCCAGCTGCCCACCGTAGTCATAGACGCACATCCTCGGAACAATTATCACATCGTCTACTTCTACATTAATTTGTTCCCCTTCAATATTGAACCACCCACTTCCACTAAGCACCAAATAAATGCGGTCTGATACGCTATTTCTGACGCGACCATGTCTATCTGTAACCTTAATTCTAGCAACCGAAGCACGTGCAAAATCGCTTTTATCCGAATAAGATTCTCCTTCAATTCCAGACCATCCGAATATACTCGCGAATTGTCGTTTAAAATGTAGGGCCATAGATTTTCTTTTCCTCTGTTATAATTGCTACACCGTACCAGGTTTGATCGTTTTTCCCAAATACTGAAAGGAAGGCTCGGATCAAACCTCATTTTACACGGCGTTCTTCGAAAGTTATTGTACCAATGAG
>PWVU01000020.1 GCA_003561715.1 Candidatus Kaiserbacteria bacterium
AAGCAAAGCGACAGCTTTGACAACTGAGGATTCAACCTCTGAATCACTTTGCAGTTCAACGGCCTCTAAAAGGGCAGGGGCGAACTGGCGCAAGTAGCTATAACGTTGTGTGACCTGATGGAAAACGTGACTATGTTTGTCAGTCAACCACTTATCTACCTCTGATACTTGTCTCGACAAGGATTCTTTATCAATTTGTTGAAAAAGAATGGGACGCAGTTGACTGTCGGCAATCGAATCATCCAGAATGACGGTTCCCAACGTGCGAAATGTAGTCAAAGAACGATCAATGGCCCGCCGTCGTCGTTTCATCTCCTTGGCAATATTGTTTTCGGCTCGACTGTAAACACCGGTCATCAGTTTATCGTGCATCTCGATCAGGAAATCAATGGTATCGGCATACAGTTGGTGTAAAAAACAAACCAAAAGCGCACAGCGGCGATCACTTTTCAGTTGCTTTAAACGGCCGGCTGAACGGTGATGGACATAACGGGCCAGTGACCGCTGGTAGTTATTGTTGAGCCACGACAAATCGATGGGCAACACGCCAGTCGCCCGAACGAGTTCCAACTTGTTGGTTAACCGCAAGATTGCGGCCGGAGATGGCCGGCCCGGTGGTTGTTTGAGTGTGTGCAAGGGTGTGAAATAGGCATCGTTCGTTTCTAATAGATCATCCACCTTTTCTACTGTTTCCTGGGTAAGGGAGTTAGCAATGCGTTCATAGATATGATCACGAGCCATTTGTCGCTGCTTAACAACGAGGCGACGCAACACCTCTTCACTGGGATAAAGGATCGATTGTGCATTGAGGAATCTTTTGGCCTGATTCAAGAGTGGGCCTGTTTGTTCCAGGCGGCAGGCTTCATCAAAAAGATACGCCTCAAGTACACCAAGCTCTGCTTCACCGAAACGACGCACTCCTAAATAGATGCGTAGTTCTTGTTGATGGTTCACAATCGTGCGACGCTGCTGCTGATAGGCGACAATCAATGAGGCAGGAATATTAAGCTGAACACTGACATAGGTTACAATTTCATCATCCATTTCAAGTGGTTGTTGAGCCGGAAAACGGTGGTGTAGGCGCACAAAGGCAAGTTGATAGGCAAAGCCCAAACAGGTATGCTCCTGTCGGCATTCGCGAATTCTAGCGAGATCATCCGGCGTAAACTGAGCTACGCGCACCAGCTCTTGATGAGTATAAGCATGTGATTTCATAAACAAACGACCCTTTCTTTGCAATAACTTGATACATAGATACGGTCGCCTATTTTGGTGCATTATGATACAAAGAACAACGCAATTTACCTTTCTTCTTCATAGTTGCCGGAGCAGGACATGAAAACTATTGGATACATTCGTATCAGCACAGACGAGCAAGATACTCAAAAACAAGAGCATTTGTTGCTCCAATATGCCCAACAGCATAAACTGCCCATTGATCATTTCATCAGTGTTGAAATGTCATCTCGCAAAAGCACACGCGAACGCCGTATTGATGAATTACTGAATGAATTGACGGCCGGAGACACGCTTATAGTGGCTGAACTCAGCAGGCTTGGCCGGAATATGTTTGAGGTGATTCAGATCATTAACCGATTGGGGGAGCAAAAAGTGGAGATTATTTTTGTGCGGCAACCCGAACTCTCCACCGCAGGGTCTCATCGCAAGTTGTTGCTGGCTATTTACAGTTATTTTGCTGAAGCTGAACGGGAGTTTATCTCATTACGCACGAAGCAGGGGCTGGCAGCAGCTCGATCTAAGGGAAAGAAGTTAGGTCGCCCAAAAGGTAGCCGTGACAAGCATAGAGTACTGGATCCGTATCGAGACACCATCAAGGAGCATCTTCAAATGCGCGTCCCCTTGCGTCGTATCCAAGACATTGTTAATCCACAACTTGTCAAACCGATAAGCTACAATGCCTACCGCTATTTTGTCATGCAAGATACCGAATTGCTTTCACTCTGGAAGGCCCATAAGTGACTTGGAACCGGTTCCTATTACACATTTCTGCGCGAATATGCAAGGTACCCTTAAGCAGCGGTCTCCTGGGCTGTGCCCGCCTCTGAAACAGCGGCATCGCAGATAACGGCCGTCGTTACGAAGATGTTGACCGACAGAACACCAAGAAAAAGCAGCCATTGGAAGCTTCGTCTAAGCTGGAACGTGTGCATAATGAACTCCAATTAAAGGTTAGGAAAAGAGCTTTCCGCGCTTAAAACAATATTTGATTGTAAGGATATACGGATTGGAGGGGAAAGTATATGGCTGGTGTGTAGGAGTTTAGTTAGTATTGTGTAGGAGAAGTGTTATCCTCCGCTAACGGCAGGAAACGCGCTACTTCTGGCAGGGACAGCCGTATAACCCCGCCTGCTGTCACACTGTCTTTGGCCGGGCACTGGCCGAAGAAAGTAAACAGGCCTGGCAATACTTACACCAGGCCTGTCACCTTCAGGCAACGCTATGGGTAAAGGGCCAACCTCGCTTTGCGGCTACGGGATAGGAGATGGTAATTCTTCGTGTTCGACCCACTGGTTAACAGCCACATCGGCCGCGCTCCAGGCAAAACCGGCGTCCCAGACGTAGCTGTCACTCCAGGCAAAACCACCGGACCAGACAAAACC
>PWVU01000036.1 GCA_003561715.1 Candidatus Kaiserbacteria bacterium
ATACGCAGAGTGCTCGTCGGCGTGGTGTACTCCCCCCACGATGTCGATCCATACCGGCCACGTCGCCCCGCCGTCATCCGAACGGCGGTATACGATGTGGCCCCCGTCCCGGGACGCGAAGGCGGCGTGCAGGCGACCGCAATCGTCAGCCACGAGGGCGGTTGTCAGGCCCACGGGCATGCCGAGGGAGACGGGCGGCGACCAACTGCTCGGATGGTCGGCGCAACAGGCTGGCGCCTGAGCATACATCAACTGGCTGTCTTGGCCGCCTGTGTTCCAGACGGCATGCAAGATCCCGTCTGGGGTGACCGCCAGGTCCGGGAATTGAGCCGCGTCGAAAGGAGACACAAGTACGTCCACCTTCGGAGACCACTCCGTACCGTCCCAGCGAGTGTAGAAGAGGGTATCCCCCTCCCCGAATGGGAGGTCCGAGGTCACCGTCTGGCTCCACATCACGTGGACGTTGCCCGCTGCATCTGCTGCTATCGCCGGCGCCCACGAGTGGTCCCCAGGGTTTGAGAGCTGGATTGGCTCTGACCAGACGACGGCTTCGGCCTGCGCAGCGACGTCTTTGGGCTGTCGGCAGCCCCACAACCATGCCATGACACACAAGAAGGCGGCTGCAGACATGACCTTGTTGAGCCCACGCACTCTAGAAGGGCGCACTCGCACTCTCAAGGGCTCCTGAGTATTGAGGGAAGATACACGAAGATGTCCGTGGGCATCACGGTGACGGAGTTAGAGTCGACGAGGGTGAGGCTCCCTGACCCCCCGATGAGGTTCACTGTGTACCACGTGTAATTGGTCAAGCCGGTGAGGGTGTACGTCCTGACCGAGCCATCGATGCCCGTGATCGGGGATGGTTGGTCTCCTGTTGGCCCTTCGTAGGCAATCTCCCACGTCAGCCCCGGCGGCAGGTCCGCCCAGGTCTCCCAGCGCAGGTGAATGGCCTGATCCCCCGGGCTAGCATGCAGGGACGCCGTGTCGGTCCAGGCCCACCCGCGGTAAGCCTTAATGGTCTCAGCCAGCTTGTGGACATAGAAAAGATCGCCCTGTTGGAGCCAGGGGATGTCCAGGTAGGTTATCAGTTCCTCTGGGGGCGCTCCCTGAATCAAGGCTTTCGCCATGAAGATCTGAGAAGAATCAACGGGATGACTTAGGTTATGCTCGGCCCCCAGCGCGCCTTCCGCGAATGCAGCGTACCAATGAGGGAACAGCTCTTCCGTCTTATATATGTAGATCTCTGTGTCCTCGCGGGCATAGTGAGCGAGGACACGCGCAAGCTCTGGGGTCATGTCTCGAAAGGCAACAAGATGGGCGGAACAGGGACCCAGATCCCAATCTCGATAACCGGTTCCAGGTTCCATGAAGCCAGAGTGATCCTGCAAGTCAACCCCAAATTGGTTCAATGTCGTCACCTGGCGAGGGTCGTCATAGGCGCCTGTCCAGTCGTAGTTGAAGAGATAGCCTTTCCATCTGCCAGCTGCGTATCTTACCTGCCAATCCCGTTCGGGAGGCAACTCTACCAGATGAGCCGAGTAGAGATACCGTGGGTACTGGGCCATCCCCAACCTCAACACGGCGGCTTTCGCCAGCAGCGCTCGGCCAAGCGCTTCTGCCTCTGGGTCTTGGGCCAACTCCGCCAGCCGCACAAACCCTACCAGACCGGCGAAGTGTCGGTTGGCGTTCCTGACTGCCACTCGGCGGTCCTCAAAACCATCGAACCAGTAGAACGATGCCCAGTCCTGCTCCCTCATGTCCCTGTCCAGAGCCTCTTGACCTTTCTGCCAGACCTCAGCGGACGGCGTCTCTCCAACCAGAGCGTAGTAACGGGCTAGAGCATAGAAGGTGTACAGGGGGACGTTTTCCAAGAACGCGTCTTGACGTGGTCCGTTCTCATTCCAAGAGTTGAGTGTTCCCGAACCCAGATATGAGTACGGTCCCCGTACAGCACCCTCAGTCAGGTCGAGGTTAAAGATGTCTTCAGGTGGATAGGCCGATCTCTGGGATTGAACATGGGTGATTAGCTCGTCCTTCAACTCGCCATCTGGCAAGGCTTCCGCAGTTTCAATGAGGTGGTACAGGCTGTCTGCGGGATTGGCCCAGTATAAGTCCCCCCTAGCTGTCCACATAGGTATGGCGTCGAGAAAGATCCAGGGGGCAAAATGGCCCGCGTCGGTCACCTTCTGCACTTCTACGGCAAGCTCTTCTTGCAGATCGACGGGCGCTTGACCCGTGTCAATGACAACCCTGGTAGCGTCCACGTAGCGCGCAAGGCCAGAGACGCTCCAGGAGTATTGGCTGGTACCTTCCACCCCCAGCATCGGACCAAACTCCGTATTCAGGGCACTATCCACAACCGGCGCAGAGAAGCTTGCTCCAAGGGCCTCCTTCGCGATGCTCAGCATTGGCGGAACAGGGGCGAATCGGGTGCCGCCCAAACAGGTATCCAGGTACGTGATGGTCTCCGTGATTGTCGCAGTATCGGTTCCGGCGTCGTAGCCGTATGTCTCTCTGACCGTCACTGGGTAAGAGCAAAGCCGATCGGCCCACCATTCAGCTCTCTCGACCACTGTATTGGGTAAGC
>PWVU01000043.1 GCA_003561715.1 Candidatus Kaiserbacteria bacterium
GCCCGCCTCTTTTGCCAAACGCTCTTGCAGGAGACGCACATCATCACCTTTCATGCCGACACGCAACTGTCGCTCCATGCGTTTTTGCTGTGCAACTTCCATGCGCTGTTGCATATCTTTTCGCATATCTTGAGCTTTTTTATGTATGTCCTTGGGTTCAGATGCGGCATCTTTCGAAAGCGCCTCGGCACGCCGCTGCCACGCGCGTGCAAGCTCTCGTAATTCATTGACCTCTCGCTCCAATTCAGCAATGCGAGCACGGAGACGCGCTTCGACGTCCCTTTCAGGAACTGTCGCACGATCCATACCGGGACCCTCAGAGATTGGGAGCGGCATGACGGAGCGATCGGCTTCCGTTTGCGCTAGTGCCAGCGCCGGGGCGAACACAAACGCAAATGCGAGCGTGCCGCCTACAAGTGTATATCTGTTCATACTACTACAATGGGGTTACCTGCGCGTGCATCAAAGGACTTATAAAAGCACCGCAGTATGAATGAGTATACCAAGACGATCCTCGGCAACAAGCAACCTGTACACACCATGAATTACTTCTACTTTTCAGGATCGATCGCAAGGTGTCCGCGCTCATGCTCACGCGCACGCACCTCCTCCTCATCCAATCCGATATAATGCCCCACTTCGTGCCACACCGTCTCACGGACCAATTGCGCCATGCGCGCGGCATCACCACCCGCCACACTTTCGTGTGCTTTTTGAAAAATGCTGATCGTGTCAGGCAGGACCGCTCCCACGCCATAGAACTCCCCACGCTCGGTCAACGGAATCCCATGGTAGTAGCCAAACAATTCATCATCTCGCTCCAATCCCTCCTCTCGCATGATCTCGGGGCTTGGCGCACACTCGGCAACAAAGACCACATTGTCGAGCTTGTCCTTCACCCACTGCGGAAGCGCATCGACGCCGTCGGCAACTATTGCTTCAAATGCAGGAGTTACGTCTTGAGCTTGTTCACTCATGTGTCTTGTCGATCAGTTCACCGGCACGATAGCGGTAGCTTCGTACCTTAACCACGTCATCCTCATCGACGCCCTGAAATTCAATACGTATCACCCCTGCACTATCAATAAGCAGATTCTGCGGAATCTGCATTGTATCCAAGGCAAGCGACACCGTCTCACCACCCTCTGAGGGCGCAAGTGTAAGATAGTACCGGGAATCATCATGCGAACCACTCGCCATAAGCAATACGCCATATAGCGTTCCTTCTTCATCCAATGTCCCATACACCGGACCGGCAACGACCGACATTGCGCCTTCGGTGACAAGGGCATCATCTATCACATCATGTGAAGACTCATGCTCAACAATCGGTGCCATGACCTGCCTCTCAGGCGCGGGTATCACTATAAGCGCGAGCGCAAGCACCACAATGACCACCGCGCCCGTAACAAGCGTCAATCCCTGCCAGCTGGAAAAGAAGATCTTCATTGAGAGCACTGTACCAGAGTTCGTTGCTTGTTTCTAGTTTTTGGTTGCTCGTGTGGCGCGGCTACGCCGCGCCACTAACAACAAGAAACCAGAAACTGAAAACTAGTCACTCACACACCCCCTCACCCCACAACCCCCGCCCCGCTTCGCGCGCAAGCTCCTCGGCGAGTTTGAATTCGGCTTGATACTTGTATTCGGTGCGATACGTATACTCATGTCCGTATCCTTCATAGATGATAAGCGCATTGAGATTGCGCCCATCGGGTAAGATCACATAGCCAAGCAACCGCCCGAAGCGATCGCGCTCGCCTTGGCTCTCGTCGATCTCAATCGCGACCTCACCTGCTTCCGTCACAAGCGTTGTGGTAAATGCCGACGCCTCTTTTCCAAAACACTCAACCGGGCGTTGCGGATGCACCGTCTCGGGAGTATCGACACCGATAAAGCGCACCCGCTCATCAACTCCATCTACCGAGATAATGATCGTATCGCCATCCACCCCGCGCACGACGGGATAAAAGGTGAGTGTTGAGAGCCATGCTGTGCGTTCGTCTGATACCCCCGCTTCATCCGAGCGGGGAGTAAGCACCGTATCCAATTCCTCATGGGTGACCGCGCTTGGCGTTGTGTCTACTCCGTGCGTCGTATCTACTTCGCCCGCTTCCTCAGTAAGCTCTTCAATGATCTGCACAATCTCGCCCACGCGTGCTCGCTGATCACCGCTAATCACCCCCGTCACCTCAAGAAAGAGGAACAACGCCAGTGCAGGTAACGCCACAAGGAGTGATACGACTTTTTTATCCATTGCCGTATCGTACCATACGCTACCGATTCTTTTTCCCCGTTTCCAATTTGCGATGAGTTTCGCGCACCGCAATTTTTGGGAGTAAGTCCGTATGCCTGTCGAGAAATTGTGCTACGTCGCTTTTGCGCGTGTCGACCATACAGCGCAAAAGCCACGAGATCGCTTTGGTGATGAGGATGTCTTTTTCGTGCCGGAGGTGTTCGATATTCTCATACGCGAGTGTATGCAAACGCGTATCATCTGACTTCGCTGTTGCGCCGGTCAAAAATACCAGCGAAGCGCGGCGCTTGTTCACATTCGTGTCTTTGGAAAGCTTGATCAGAAAGTGCTGCCACGCATCCCAATTCGCACGCATCTCATCTGCGGAAAAGATATTCTGACATAGCGCATCGATTTCCGCCCAGCCGACCAACTGATCAAGCCAACGATCGAGATCGCGCATCGCAATGATCGCACGCACGTCTTTTCGATACCCCAGCAAGTACGCGCCCATGGTCTTCTCTTCGTGTGATGCACCCAAAAACAACGAGTCGGCGACCGCCCTGATCTCGCGCGCAGACGATCCGCCGGACTCTTTCAGCCATGCCTTGAGCAGAGCGCGCCGCGCCGGCACCGGCACACCATAGAAGCGATGTGTACTTCCCACATACGAGTCGCTGAATTGCGGATGCGCTTTTCGCCGCTCCTGTAAGCGGAGCATCGCGAGCAGTCGTTTGTGTTCTTTGTGCATACAAAAGTATTAGCGACCGCAACATTTCTTGAACTTTTTACCCGACCCGCAATAGCAGGGATCGTTGCGCCCGATCTTCCTTGATACCCCATCTTCTTCGACGCGCCACGCAGTCGGCTTGGTCTGGGTTGCATACGAAAGAGTTATGCCGACATCTCGCAAAAACTTTTCATACTTGTAAAATGCCGTTTTGCGATACATAAGCCGACCCGCGTATTGCGCAAGCATAAAAAAATCTCGGGCAAGGGTTCGGTCTCGCTTGGGAACATGTGATACATCGGCATACGTCTCGAGAAACCGTTGCCTGCTGCGAATGCCAAAATCGTACTGTGGATTGATCCGCAGAGACGCCTCGAACAATTCCCCTCCCAGCCCAATTGCTTGACCCTCATCATCATCCCGCATCATGCACGCAACTCCCGCGTTCGCAAAGATCCGAAATGATGGAAATGCGGGAATGCGATTATCTAAAAGACGTTGTACGGTCGCTTCAAAGATGCCGTACGCCTCTTTCGCTTTCCCGCCTTGCATCAGCTCATGCGCGCGAACAAGTTCACCCTCGTACGTTGCCCACGAGTATGTTTCCATATTGTACTTCGGGTCCGCCATCTCAAGCTCGACGACCGCAGAGGGAGTAAGTCCGCCCAGTTGCTTGCGCGGGATGAGATTTGAAAACGCAGACCCCGCTTCAAGCAACGTGTTCACCTTTTCGGGGGCGATGTCTTCCGGCACCAAGAATGCAAACACTTTTGCGGGAAAATTGCGCCCGTATTTCTCTTCGTTCTGTACCCACGCGGCAAACCGCTTCATCGTAAAGAATTCTTCCATACCACATGCCGCCAGTGCTTCCTCGAATTTTTGCTGTGCCTCTTTTTTCGTGGTCGGTTTCGAGCGCGCGGAGGGCGATGATCCACTCTTTCCATAGCGAAACTTCGCCGCCTCATGTGCATCCCAACTGTTCTGCTCCCACGAGCGAATATCTTCCCGCATCTCTTTGCCAAAGCGGATCGGCAGTGGGATCATCATGCTTCCTACCATATGGTAGACACCAAGAACAGGTGCGACGCGCGTCCACAGCGTATCGCCTTCCCGAAGAGACATGCTCGCGCTCACATCGTACACCTTGCGTACGTCGCCCGATTGCAAAGACTCGACCACCACATGCGAGCCCGGTGAGATACCGACCACCTCGAACAGCCCGACTTCGAATCGAAGCATGTCCGTATAGGCGTCCATATCTTTACGCGATAGTCCAAGAGGATTGACCACCACGAACTGCTCCAGCCCCGACCGGTCATTCCAGTGTGTCTGCTTGCGATCAAAGACCAGCCATTCGGTGAACAATCCTTCGAGGTCGGACTCATCCTTTGCGCTCTCAATCTCATACACTCCTTCTGTGGTCAGATCAAACGCATCGGCGGATGCGTCAAACGCATCTCGGTGCGCATCCAACTCGGTCATGACCCATCCCGCCAACTGTCCCAAAAATCCCCGCTGAAGCATGCCTGCAGTATGCACGCAGACCGAGTATTCTTCAAGATGCGGATGTTGCAAGGGACACGTCCCACGCCCTACAGCCAGACAATATCCATTTGTTACATCGTGTCCGGCCGGACACGATGTAACAAAGTAAGATTTTGATGGGATGTGGGTTGGTGCGGTAGATGGTTGAGTTAGGCGGCAAGTCCGACTTGCCGCCCACATATCTCATCAGTATGTATGCTGCGCTCGCGATTACCAATCTTCCGGGCTGGACTCGAAAGATCGTTCTGCGCATGGGGATCTCATTCTGGCTGATGACTATTGTGGCGGGTTTCATTGGAACCATGGTGAATCTTTTTTTTACCCCGCAAATAACCGCAAATCTTCCTGCTGGTCCCACTCTTCTCATCACACTCTTTTTTCAATTGGGTCTTTCGTTTCTGATTCCACTCTGGCGCACCAAAGCACTTCTCGCTCATTTCAATTTGTCTGACAGCTGGAAGCACGCACTGGTTGTTAGTCTCATCACGTTCTTTGGCGTATGGGCTATATACATACTACTTATAGTGGCCTTGGTCATTGCCGGAAGCGGAACAGTCTTTATGCAGTGGGCAGCATTACTTGAGCAAGACGCGGCGATCGGTTCAGTATTTCAAATCTTTACCCGATAACACTCCATACTATGCTATAGCTCGTCGACAGACTTGATAATGACCATTTCTCCCAGTGCGGTACTTGCGGCACCATGTCCGTATACCGTCCCGGTGGCAAGATCGCCATCATCAAGCATTTCATCCATCTGGACCAGCGATGCGAGAGGAATGTATCCCGAGTCGTCAGCCCAGCCGGTACCCGGCGCATCATCATCAAGGACAATGGCAATATCAAGCTGTCCGTTTCCGTCAAAATCAAACGTTCTGTAATTGATACCAACATGTCCACCCCACGGATGGGTCAGATCATACAATCTCATATACGGACCGTTCCATCCCGGAATGCCCGGATTGGTGAACAAGGGATCAGTTGCCGCGGTACATGTCAATCGACAGGTAAAGGGTGGCGGATCTCCGCCGGTATCGAGTATGTATAACGCCAACGCTTTCTCTACCTGCTGCACCGTCTGAATCGCATGCATCACTCGTGCCCGCTCGCGTGCCGATTGAATATTAGCCAATACAATACTCGCGAGCAGGCTGATGATCGCAATTACGACCAATAGCTCGATCAATGTAAAGCCGCCTTGTCGCTCTTTCATATTACGTGGGTTCTCCATCGGGACCGATAAGTACCTCGGGGGTGCGATCAAAAAGCGAACCGATGCCATCTCGGAGGAGTGTGTTGAGTAGTACAATGCCGGTAACCGCAAAAGCCACGCAAGCTATGGCCAGAAGTAATCTCGAGGCGTGCGCGGTCGTTTGGATTCGACCGTTACTCAAACGAACTATTTTTTCTTGGAGTGTTTCGCGCTTCTGCATACCACCACAATAGTACTATATATCCGGCAGTGGAATCTGCGTTTTACACACCCACACGACCGCTTGAAACCACCTACCGCACCCGCACATCCTCAATAAGATGCAGGATATGCATCAGCGGCCGAGCGAGGGTCATGGCGTAGTTTTGGAGTGTAGGGGTGGAGGGACGATGAATAAGCACCGAGTCATCCGCATCATCCGAGGCAGACTTTATCTTTACCTCTTCGTCGACATAGATCATATACATGGAGCCATTACGAAATGAAATGAGTATGGTATTGCGTTTTTCAATCCACCAATAATACAGATCTTCCATAAAATTCGGTCTCAGAACATATCGAGCCTCAACGGGGTCGGTTGTAAATACTTTGATGCGTTCGTTAAATGTATGCCACTCCAATAACGTCCGTTGCGGACTTTCGCTGAATACCGAGGTTTCTGTAACACCTTCAGGTATATGCACAAACGCCTGCTTGGACCTTCCCGTATTTACTATAGTTGTTCCTTCGAGATCAGTGCCTATTTCATAGGTCATGAAAAGACCCTTGTACACAACGTTATTGTTTTTTTTACCATCTACAAAAGAGGCTTCAGCTATGAGCAACTCTCTCCCATTGAGCGAAGTTCGGTACAGGTCGTCTGGCAACAATGTAGTAGTAGAACTTGGTTTGAGACTGGACATATCGTACTTGTGTATTATCCTATCGCGCACATCACCTTTCTCCACTTTCTCATACTCCAGCGAATAGAGGTTGAATACCAATTCGAATATCTGTCGATTGCAAAGCTCGACATATTCAGTACCTCTTCGCAAAGACTTCTTATACCAACTCGAATCCGGCAAGCTTTCCAGGGTCACATACCATATCCCAAAAAACACTATAGTGGAGAACAGTACGATCATGAACGCTTTTATTGATTCATCCGATCCGAACAATCCCGCTTCTTCTCCAAATAGCACCCCGACAAGCAACACGGTGCCAAGCACAACCATGCCAATAACCAAAAAACCACGAAGAGAAAGTATACGCGCGTATCTTTTCACGTTCATATCCCGATGGAGTTGCTGTATCCGCTCCGTCGTATCCCCCCACCTCTCCTCCAACGCCCTGCGCACCGCGTCTTCGTTGGGGAATTGCTCTTTGTAGTTCTGACTCATCATCGGTAGTATGCCATGGTTCTGCGGGTGCATGCGCTTACCTATACACAGACACGGAGGTGCTGTTTCGAGCGAGAGTACATAACCCCGAAACAGTATTTAGGCGGCAAGTCCGACTTGCCGCCTAACACTTTATTTGATACTGGGCGATCACACAGCATCACTATGCGACCATACTCCAATACTGCACACCCATGCTACAGTGTACCCATGACTACCACCCGCTTTATCATCGCAAGCTCAAGCGACCCCGCGATGCGCTACGCAGTTCCCTATCACGTCAGCGACCCATTCATATATATAGAACAAAGCGGCACGAAGACCGTATTGATCGGTATACTCGAGTACGAAGCGATGCGTGAGGCGCTAGCGGGAAGCGACATTGTCGTTGAAAAACTTGAGCCGTATCTGAGAGAAGCTAAAGAGCGGGCGCCGAATGCCCCGCGTGACGCGCTCCCAATAGTGATCGCCGAGCACTTTGGCATGCTGGAAGGAGAGATCGTTGTACCTCCGTCGTTTCCCCTCCACATTGCGGACCTTCTGCGAGATGCGGGCGCGGAGCTGCGAGATGCGCGCCCCTTTTCCCCCGAGCGCGCAGTAAAGCGCGCCGAGGAAATAGCATCTATCGAGCAAGCGCTTGGGGACACGTGCAATGCATTCCGCCACATCGAGCAGGTACTGCATGAGGCATCCATCGATACAGATGGCACCTTACATTACAAAGACGCGCCGCTTACCAGCGAGCGCCTCAAGCGCGAGGTTGAGCATATACTACTCGATCACGAACTACTTGCGAGCGAGGGTATGATCATCGCCGGTGGAGTGCAGAGCGCAATTCCCCACCATGAGGGCGCAGGTGTACTACGCGCACACGAGCCGATCATCTGCGATATCTTCCCTCGTCACAGACCGAGTGGCTACTTTGCCGATATGACCCGCACGTACTGGAAAGGCGAACCAAGCGAGCAATACATTACGCGCTACATCGCGGTGCTTGAAGCGCACGTGCGAGCGCTTGTAACAATTCGCCCGGGCGCAACCGGCGCCGAGGTACATGCCGCGTGTACCGAGGCATTTATTGAGCGCGGTATCGAGACCGCTGATGATACCGGCTTTATCCATTCGACCGGGCACGGACTCGGTATCGAATTACATGAAGAGCCGAATCTTTCCCCGCACAACACTGCGCCACTTGTCGCGGGTAATGTCGTCACGGTCGAACCCGAACTCTACTTCCCCGGCTGGGGCGGCATCCGAATCGAAGATGTGGTCGTCGTCACCGAAGACGGGTATCGCGATCTGACAACATATCCAAAAACGCTTGAGGATAGCATCATTATGTAAGCAAGCGACTAGTACGCACGATCGCTATGCCGGAAACATCGATCATCATCCGAACCCGAAATGAAGCGCGCTGGATTGGCGAGGTGCTCGGGCGACTCGATGGACAGACCTATCGGAATTTCGAGACCATACTTGTCGACTCAGGCTCCACCGACGAAACACTCGAAATCGCGTCGCGCTTCCCCGCCCGAATCATTCATATTGCTCCCGAAACATTCACCTACCCCTCTGCGATCAATGCGGGTATTCGCGCCGCATACGCAACCCGCTATTACTGTATCCTCTCAGGGCATTCGCTCCCGATCGATTCAAATTGGCTTGCAAGCGGTGTTGCGAAGTTCAGCGTTGCAGAGAATGTATTGGGTGTATACGGACCAACAAAAGCTCTGCCGAACAGCACGCTGAGCGATCAGTTGATACATACCTATTGGTACCTGCATGAACTATACACACTCAAACGAAAAGGTCTGACCTATCGGATCGTAGACAGACCGGGAGGCGGTGTGCTTGGGTTTACCAACGCACTCATTCGTAAGGATCTCTGGGAGCAATATCCGATCAACGAAGCCTTTGCGAGCGGCGGCGAGGACGGCGACTGGGCGACACACTGGATGGAACGAGGATACGTTGCGGTTAAAGATAGCGGCTTTACCGTCCATCACTCACACAACCTGGGACCGCGAGGTTGGTGGCGTCAATGGCGGCACTGGAAAAGTACTGCGCGCCCAGGCCCATTTGTCCACCTGCCCTACCGCAACGACCCCGCGCACAGACCGCATGGGGAAAACGAAAATCGGATACCCGAATCCAACAAAGTACCCAAAAACACTTGAGAGTAGTGTGCTTGCGCGAGTAAACAAAACTCCAAACTACCCGATAAGTCCTACGATATCCTTACGTCGCTCGACCTTATACCCAACGTGCATACTCGTGGTATTCTGTCTAAAAAAATTGACTATTTACTTAATATGTGTCATGATATTCCAAGCGCGAGGTTGGCTCGCGAGGAAGGGAGTGCCTATGAGAGATCTACGCGGTGTAGACCGAATCCTCGACGAGGAGGACCAGGCGATGCTGGTCGCGTATGCTTTGGTGCAACTCATTTATGATCTGGAGATGCCACCCGTGACGGACCTGTCCGTCCGTGGCGCACTGGCATTTCTGGGGCTTCGCTGCCCGCGATTCGGCACCGAAGAACCGATCACCCTCAGCCCCGCTGCTCGCCAAGTGGCGGAGCAGAGGATTCGCAAGGTGACCACAACGATCACCGCAAGCGGGGATGCGACGGTCACTACCTCGCCGAGCGGCATGGTCACTGCCAAGGGTTCTCAGGTGACTGTCACAACCACCCACCTGTACCACCAATGCGGGCAATGGTCCCCGGTGCGAGGGAGCGGCGGGCGAAAGGCGCGCCGGAGACGCAACGGCAAGCACTGAACAGCACGGTCGCGCAAGTAGTCCTCACGGACGAACGCGCGACCATCATCTTTTATACACATCGCACTGAAACTTAAGAGATTGCGAAGTCGTCTATCTCCTCCATTACTTTAATGGTCTCGTTGAGGGAGACGAGCGTGCGCTCGTAGTTTTCGAATTCGGCGTTGGTGAGGGAGCGA
>PWVU01000116.1 GCA_003561715.1 Candidatus Kaiserbacteria bacterium
GGTGGTATAGTATTTACAAGACCTGATATCGCTATTTCGAATGCGTACGAATTAGTTGTTTTTTCTCTTTAATGAGTGCAGGCAACTGTTGTTTAAGTGCATTATATTCATTAATAAGTTCATCCAAGTCTTGCTCTAAATCTTCAGCATGCGCTTTCATTTCAGATGCTTCGTTGATGTCGTGCGCAGTACTGTGTTGATGCCGTAATTGTGCGATAGCCGTTCCTATTTCATGCCTCATTGCCGCTTCCACATTCCCGGTTCTGCCAAATTTTAATTCAAGTTCTTCAAGGCGTAGCGGTTTTTCCTTGATCGCAATACACCGCTGTTGCAACAATGCTTTATCTTCTTCGTCTCGAGGACCCTCCATAATAGTACTATGCTACACTATCTACGATATGAAACAATTACATCTCTTTACCGACGGTGGGGCGCGGGGCAACCCCGGACCTGCGGGGATCGGCATTTGTGTGAAAGAGGGTGATATCACGATACTTGAGCACGCCGAGTATCTGGGAAAACAGACCAATAACTGGGCGGAATATCAAGGATTGGTGCGCGGGCTTGAGGAAGTGGCGCGCCACTATGGCGATGCACTCAAAGATCGCGCGGTGGTCGTCCACATGGACAGCGAGCTTATTGTCAAACAAATGAACGGCGTCTATCGCGTGAAAGATGCGGAGTTGAAAAAACAGCATGCCAAAGCCCGTGCGCTGATCGACGCGTCATTCCCACACATAACCTTCAAACATGTCCGACGCGAGCATAACAAAGATGCTGATCGGCTGGCAAACGAGGCGATGGATCGGGGCGGTGAGTAGTTGGTAGTGATTGGTTTGTGGTGAGATGTGATGTAAGGGGGTTAACACCACACTTCAAATTCAACTTATTGTATGAGTATAGGAACATTCGATCCCGTACTCCAGTTAACTGGAGTACATAAAGCAACGCGATCCGATATATTTTTTCGATCTGGTAGCTTGTTTTGGGTTACCGATCTCCACAACAATGACGAGGGGGTGATATTTGCGTAGCGCTCAGGCGAAATCCAACAGAGCACATATCTCCCCACACGATTTGCAGTCACTGGTACTAACAAGTCGGTCGTTCATACTCCAGTTAACTGGAGTATGAAAACAGCGCGCGCCTTCGGCGCGCGCTGTTTTGTGTATGCGAATATCCGAGCGGATCGTTGGCTACCACCCATCAGTCATTCACTAGGCACTACTCACCACCCACTATGTACTGCAAACCACCTACTTCTTTACCTCATCGAATCGCTTTGCAACACTCTCCCAGTTAAGTGCATCAAGGTACGCGTTGAGGTACTTTCCTTTGTCGCCCGGTGTGTAGTCGACCATATACGCATGCTCCCAGAAATCGAGCGCGATGATGGCGGGCAAGGTCGCGAGTTGACCCTCATCGTGGTTGGTCACCCAATTCATATGGAAGCGCGCACCCACCGGATCCCAGTTGAGGATCATCCAGCCTGAGCCCCGCGCGGCGATCGAAGCAAACTCCGCACGAAACTTCTCAAAATCACCGTACTGTACTTTGATGTGTTGATAGAGGTTGGAATCGGGATTGATAAGCTTCGCACCTCCTTCGAGATCGCCAAAGTAGAGCTCATGCAAGCGCATGCCGTTGAACTCAAATCCAAGCCTGCGGCGCAATTCTTGCATCAGATGCCCGTTCTTCTCTTTGTCGTGACCGAGCTCCATCAGCTCGGTATAGATAAGGTTGACATGCTTCACATATCCTTCGTAGAGCTTGATGTGCTCATCGATCTGCTTTTGCGAGATGCCGGTGATCTCGGGAATGGTGAATGTGTGTGCTTCGTAATGTGTAGACATACAAGAGAATATACTAGAACTCGTAACACAATCAGTATACCATGCCCGTCTTGTAGCTATCCACTGCATGCATGACCGCGCGCCCGTTTGCGTGCTACAGGTGTGCTATGCTGGAGGCATGATTGAAACGGGGAATCGAGATGAGCTTGCTTTTTTGCTTGTCGCTTCATTGGTGGTACTTGCGTTTGTGGCGCATCTTCATGGGCCGGGACTTTCATCGGTTGAGCGTTTGGCGATGCTAGGAGCGGTGGGAGGCGCGCTTGAAGGGGAAGGGGCGAGCGAGATGGGTGAGGTATTGGAAGAGCTACCCATTCCAGTGTGTCCGTTTGTGCAGTCATCTGATATTCGTGTGTTTGAATTTGGGGACGAGCCACTGCGCGGCGTGTACGGGCCACTTGAGTTTTCAAAACAGATCACGCTCTTGCCCGGCACGTATACCGTGCGCGCTTTCTCGTACGACCAAGCGCACGGGAGAGAGCACAAGGTCGCGAAAGAGTACGAGCAGTGGTATCTCGACATCTATCTTACCGGTACCAAGCTTGCCACCTTGGGGCCAACACGCGATCTTGCCGACGGGCTAACCCTCACGCGCTCATTCGATACCTTTACCGACTCCCTTGCGCTTCCCAATGGCGCTAACGAGATCATCGTCCGTCATGCGCACCCCATGCGGCGAGACAATTCCGTCGTGCCGAGGTGTGTAGTGTTTGAGCGACAGTAGTGCATCAAGTATGTAAATGGTAAAAGCAGCAGGGTCCTCCAAATCCTGCTGCTCGCATTGTGTAACACGGATGCTCGCCAAGCGAGCTAGATCTCAACAGCGATCCATATCCTCCGGTCGTCGCGATGAAATGCAAATAGATAAAGACCGTGTGGGACCGGTGGCACAAGAGCATCACGGCACTCCTTGAAGCCACCCCAAAGGGTTCGCAGTGCCGTTGTTCCGAGTGCAATTTCCTTGATCCCAAGTGAGTTGCTGGTGACCATCGCGGTCTCCCTTTGTGGTTTTGCGACCCTCAACCTACCACCTCGTTTTTTTTTGTCAACTTATCGAGAAATCAATTCTCCGCGCACCACCACCGCCTCGACCGCGCCCGGGGCGGTTCGCCCCTCCAGAGGTGACCAGCCGCATTTGGTTTTAAGGTTTGTACGTTCGACTGTTGTTTGCTTTTTGGTATTGAGAATCGTAAGCGAGCCAACATACCCCGCTTTCAGCTCGCCAAAGCCCTTGCCGAAGTCGGTGGTGGGGAACTGTCGCGGAAGGTGCGGATTGACGAATTGCCCCGGATTGTAGCTTGCCACTCGCGCGATATCTTGCGGCGTGAAGCCGTGCTCGCTCATAAGCCAGGAGCATACGAGTCCGTACGTATCAAGCCATGGCGCGCCCGACATGCCGTTTTCGACACAGGTCGCAAGGTACCGCTCCTTGTCTTTCTCTGCCAGTGCTTGGGCGATCTCAATATTGGTTTTACCGGGGAATTCATCTTTATACTTGGCAAATGCCTGATACTTTTCTTCTTCGGTATGTGGCGCATGGTCGGTCGCAAGATATTGAATAAATCCTTCTTTCAATCCTTGAATGAGTGCCGCGCGATGCTCGGGACTTTGTATTGCCGGATTCATCTGCACCTTTAGCCACAAAGAAGGATCGGCGTCGGTCATCGACGTGTCAAAGAGAAGATGCAATGGCGATACCTCAAGGGTGATGTCGCATCCACGGTCGCGATACGCTTGAATAAGCTCGAACGATTCGCCGCCGGTCGACCAATGACACAGCTTGGTTTTGATCTCGTATTTCTCAATGATCGGCAGAAGCAAACGCAGACCCTCATTTACACACGGCACCGGACGTCGATCGCTATGGGTGCGACCGCCCGCGCTCGCTTGTACAATTGGTTCGTACTCAACATGGAATGAGACATGGTGTCCGCGATAGCGCGAAAGGATCGCATCCAGCTCGCTCGCATAGGTGACGGTAAGGTCGCCGACCGATTTGCCGAAGTAGAGTTTGTAAAAATGTTCGCCGGGCGCACCCAGGGGAGAGGTCGAGCTATCAATGCCGATATAGTTAAGGATCGAGACCGGATGCTTGATCTCGGCGATACGCGCGCGGTGCCATGCGTATCGCTCGTTGGTCGTCACCGGTGCTGGTGTATTGGGCATGGCACTGACATGCACACATCCGCCGCTAAGCGCCGCATCCGCCGCACACTGGTACATTTCTTTATGCATCTGCTCGCCGGTCTCGTCTTCGCGCGCATGAATATGCAGATCGCCCATACCCGCGAAGATGAAACAATCATCTGAAAATACGTGATCCGGTGTTTTGAATGCCGTGTTCTGTTCAACGACCTCCTCGATATGACCGCGCTCAAGATCAATGACGACCTGCCCGCGAAAGGGTGCGCGGTCGTGAGGTGCGAGGATGCCTTCGTATACTTTTTTCATGATCGAGACGTGTTAAGAAGTAAGCGGGCGCGCGACGCTGTTATCTTTGAAGTACTGTGCAAGCTCAAGTGGCAGGGTAGGATGGAAGAGTGCCGCGGTCGCGCACATGACATATTCGGCGCCGGCATCAAGATGTTGCATGACGTCCTCGGGTGCCATTACGCCGCCGCAGCCGACGACCTTTATTGGCACGCCGAGCTCACGCTTCGCGCGTGCGAGATTACCAACCGCCTCAACCGCCATCGGCAGGATCGCTTTGCCGCAAATGCCCGATGTGCGCCCGCCGGGGAGTGCTTGTTTGCCTGCCTCATCAACAACTTCCATCGGAATGGTATTGATGGCAACAACGCCATCAATTGCATCGGCAAGTGAGCGCAGCAATGCTTCATAGTACGCGGCGTCGGCATACCCGACCTTGATCAAAAGTTTTGTATCAGGCTTGAGACGATCGCGCACGCGAGTTGCGATGGTTTTGGCGTTGTTCTCATCTTTGTAGATCGACCCTTCCTTGCCGGATACGTTCGGGCACGAGAAATTGAGCTCTATGATTCGCGCACCGGCTTCCTCTGCGCATGTGGCAGTGTGCGCGTAGTCGTCCGCCAGGTCATCGATACCGCCATCCGCCCCGTCTTTGTTGGGCGTTCCCACTACGCTCGTGATCGTTTCTTTATTGTGCGCACGCATCCACGCTTCGGTCTCCTGCACGGTCGGCATCCACGCGCTCGGCGCGCTCGAGGGCATGCCGAAGGAGTTGGTAATACTAAGCCCGACGGGATCTTGCTCATAGGTAAGGGAACCCACGCGTGGCGTGGCGAGATCGTCCGGCGAGATTGGTGATCCGTCGATATAGACGATATTGTGTCCGAGGTACGAACCGTCGTTGCGGTGTGCGAGCCGATCGACCGAGCGAAATGTTTTCCACGTAATGACCGAGAAACCGTCGAGCGCCGCCGCGTGCATGTAGCGCGTATTATACAGAGGGCCTGCGGCAACACCAAGCGGCATGCGCGTGCGAAAGCCGAAAAAGTCGACTTCAACACCAAGCATATCGCCCAGTAGCTCATTGATCTGCGGATTCACATCCGCCACGTCTTCAAATGGGCCGTGCTCTTTATTGTACTCAAATGTCTCGGTGATCTTGTAGCGTGTGTCGAGTAGTTGCATAGTCGAGAGTGGTTAGAGAATAAAAGGAAGCGGACGATCCCCATACTCCGCTTTGTACTCTTCCATGATGGTAGCGCGTATGTGCTCGCGCCGCGCATCGTCAAGCCGCGCGAGCGCTTTGGGCAATACGAGCGAGGCGTCGGTCAAAGAGTGGCAGGGAAGATCGTGCGCTTGCATGTTCTCCGCAACGCTTTTCCCGCTCGCATCAAGTTGAAGGCGGTTGATGAGCGTGATGTTTGCAACGACCTCAATATCGAGCGCACGCAATCGTTCACAAAGCGCGAGTGAAGACGAGCCGGTTGTCGATGTGTCTTCGACAATAATGACGCGTTCGGGAATTTGATCTGTAACCCAATGGCGACTGATCGGAGCGCCGTGCTCTTTGGGTTTTACGCGAATCTGGTACAGCTTGTCTTCGATCATTCCTTCCGCAATTGCGGTGCGCTGAATCTCGTTCCCGAGCAGTGTCGCTCCTTCAGGTACTCCAAGAAAGGCGATACCGTGAGTCGGTTTGGTATCAAGTGCGAATAATTTTTTGAGTGAAGGCTCATCATTGATGAATGCAAACACAAACTCTGCGGTTTTGCTGAGGCGGTGTGCGTGTTGCGCGAGTGCTCGACCACTAACATACCAATGCGTTTGCTTGTTCGTCTTGAGCGTAAGGGGTTCATTAAAAAAACCGATCACACCTTCGTGTACCAAAAAATCACTGAATGCTTCTCGATCGAATGTCATAGGTGTTCGTGAAGTTGAGCTTGTAATGCGAGGGCGGCATTTCGTTGGTCTTCGGCGGTCGAGTTCGGCCCTTTGGGGAACATAAGCGAGCGACTCGCTGAGAGCATGCAACGCGTGGGGTCGAGACCCGTCTCGAACACGCGCGCGATTGACCCACCCTGTGCTCCGATGCCGGGAATGAGGTAGAGCGTGTCGGTGGTGTTGGTCAAAGATGTGACATCGGCAAGTACGGGGTCATTTGGCTCGTAGGTTGCGCCTACCACGATTGCCTCGGTATCTGCTTCAATTGCGTCTGTAAGACGGTGTCGATACAGTGGCTCGTTCGTTTCGGGGTGGACAAAATACATCTCGCGTTGGTATTCCGGATTGCTCATCAGGGTGACCGCGATGGCGGCGAGTCCAAGCGTGTGCGCATCATGCACACTTTCTACACAATTACCCGCATACGGCGCGATCGTGATCGCGTCTGCGCCGAGCATCTTGTGGCCGTAACACCACGCGTTATTGGTCGAGCCGATGTCGGATATCTTGGCGTCGGCAATGATGAGAAGGTCGAGCGAACGGGCGTGCGCGATGATCTCGGGAAGCACGAGTGCCGCGTCGGGTGCTTGAAAGAATGCCGCGTTGTACTTGAGCGCAACAACATACGGCGCGACCGCATCAACGTAGGCGAGCGACCACATGCGTAGCGCATCCGCTGAGTCGATGTCTTGGGGAAGACCTTGTTCATCGAGCCCGAGCGCGTATGGTGCCGGATCAAGTCCCGCAACCAGCGTACTGTTCTTGTGCTCGCGCGCGGTATGCCATCGATGTTGGAAATCTCTCATGACATGGTGTTTGCTTCGGTTTCAAACAGGGTGGCGAGAAGTGCCATGCGCACAAAAAGTCCATTGTGCGCTTGAGTAAAATAGCGCGCGCGTGGATCGGCGTCGATCGCGCTATCGATCTCTTCATTCCGCGGGAGCGGGTGCATGATGATCGCGTCTTGTGGCAGTTGATCAACATTGGTCGAAGAAAGTGAGTAGGTGCCGCGCGCTCTCTCATATGCTGTTTTGTCGGCAAAGCGCTCTTTCTGCAAGCGTGTCATGTAGAGCACATCGGCATCGACAAGGGCATCCTCGAGCGTGGGTACTTCACGATAGGCCATCTTGTGCGCATCCAGTACGGCTTTTGAATCGGGATGCAGAGTACACTGCGGCGGCGCAACAAAGGTGAAGCGATTGCCTTCATATTGTGCCAGCAGTTCTATAAGAGAACGCGCAGTGCGCCCGTGCATCAGATCGCCCGCAACCACGATCAAGAGATCGCTTAATCGATCTCTTGCTTCCACGATCGTGTAGAGATCAAGAAGCGCCTGGGTCGGGTGGTGACGAGCGCCCGCGCCCGCGCATATGATCGGTATGGATGCCACACACGCCGCGCGCTCGGCGCTGTCGTCTTCGGGATGACGCAATACAATTGCGTCCGCGTACCCCCCAACGGTACGGATCATATCTTCCAGTGTCTCGCCTTTGGCGTTTGAAGAGGTGGCGCCGTCGGCAACACTAATGCATGCCCCGCCTAGTCGAGCGATGGCCGATTCAAATGACACCCTCGTGCGGGTTGAGGGCTCGCAAAAAAAAGTCGCGATAACGCGATTGGAAAGAGTGGATGAAAAATGATGCGGCGCTTCTTTGATCGAGTTGATGAGCGTGAAGAGGTCGCGTAGATCAGATTGTGAAAAATCTGCGGCGGAGATGATGTGGCGAATGTTAGTATTCTCGCTCATTAAGATTGCAGTATAACCTATGTACCCGTGTGGGTAAAATGCGCACTCTTGTCATATTAGTCTTTTGTGTGGAATAAAAAGGTTTGCAAATTTCCCGGGTGTGTCTGGGAATAAATAGAAAGGGTTCTGAGAATGAGGAGCCGACTCGAGCTTTACGTTGGCGAAGCGGTTTACGAGCTCATCAAAGGTGACAATGAGCGAGTGCGAGCCGACGAGACACTTCCGGCTGTCGTCCAGGTATGGGACAACGCCCCGTGGTCGAGCCTACAAGGCCTGCTTGACTTAGCAATCTTGGCCAGGTGGGCAGACGCCTCGGTGCTCGAGGACATTCCGTATCTGCGACTGCCCTCCAGCTATCCGCAGGTGAGCGCAAACTTCACCGGCGGCGAAGTCATCGCTTTTCATTGCGCTCCCAAGGGAAAGGTGAGTCAAGTCGTGGTGTCCCAGCATGAAACGCTTGGTGGCATGATGACGGCACATACGCATGTGTCGAATTCCCTCCTGTCCGACTGGGCTCAGGAGCGTTTCGACGGCGCACCGTGGCAGGTAATGGAGTGGCTTTGCATCTTCGCGCTTCACCAGCGTTGGTTGCGCTGGTCGGACCAACGATTTACCATCGTCTTGCCGGAGAGCGTCGAGCTCCGGAAGGTGGGCGATCAGGTCTTCATGAAGCAACCACCTTTTTTCTGAATCTCGGCGAACTGACTCAAAAGAAGGTCGGATGCCAAGCTGCTCGGGACTCGGTCACAGATCGAGTCCCTCTTCTTTTGTATTGTTTGCTGCCTGTGTTGCTTTACGTTAGGCTATTATTACTTTTCGCAATGTTATGATAGATCAAACTCACCTATACGCCGAGCGCTATGTCGACCGACCGATACTTAGTATCGAACAAATTACCGACGGCTCCATCAATCAAACGTTTCGCATTGTATATATGGATGAAGGTGAACAGAAAGCTTTCATCCTTCAAAATGTAAGCTCGATTTTTCCCCCTACAATAAACGAGACATTGTGCACGATCGAGCCACTTCTTTCGAAAGCTGGTGTTCAGGTACCAAAAGTGATACCGACTCTGGCAGGTGAACTGTATATCCCGGCCGACGGCGGCAGGTGGTGGCGCGCTCTGTCCCTACTCGACGGTCAGGTGCTGCATGATCACGTAACGCCCGCAATGGCGAAAAGCGTAGGGCGCTTGGTAGGCAGATTTCATACGGTCTTGACTGAGCGTGATTTGACGGTGTCTGATCCCTTGCCGCATTTTCATGACACACCATTCATCATGGAGCAACTGAAGAAGGCTCGTGTTGCCACCATTGAGCAAAGAAAAAAAGAGACGCTCGATGAATTGACTGATGAGGTGCTGGAGCGGTATACAAATTTTGATGTTGCTCGACTCACTAACTTACCTAAGCGTGTTATCCATGCTGACCTGAAGATCAGTAATATCATGTTTCTAAAAGATGAGGCGATTGCTTTGATCGATATGGATACGGTGATGATGCATTCTGTGGCGATCGAGATGGGAGATGCACTCAGAAGTTGGGCGGGGATCAGTGGCGAAGACGACCCCGTTCAGGTATTCGACACGGCAGTCTGTGAAGCCGGACTCTCAGGATACTTAGAAACGGCGACCTTTTTAACCGACGAAGAGCGCGCGTGCATACCGCTGGGTATCTCGCTTCTTGCGCTTGAGTTGGCTGCGCGTTTTATTACCGATGCGTATGAAGAGCGGTACTTTGCTTTGAGCTCGAAATATCCAAACCTATACGAGCAAAATCGGGCCAGGGCGAACAACCAGTTGGCGTTATTTAGCGAGATCAAAAAGAGAAGTATCGAGTAGATTGACATTTTCGGTACTCGTTATACAATCCTGCGTAGTGTACGCAGCTACATTGACCCCAACTTCCGAACACCTATTTTGATAAACTCCCCACCGCGCACCGCGCGTTTTTTCGTACTCTAGCATGTGCGTATTCAGCACGCCATGTCTCCACTTCAATATCCCAC
>PWVU01000055.1 GCA_003561715.1 Candidatus Kaiserbacteria bacterium
ATTATTATAGCCTGATTAAAACAAGACCTTGGTTTTCGAATGCTTTGAACTATTTAGATAATTCCGATAAATTTTTTGAATGTTTGTTGCCTTCTCCACCTAGCCTAGAATGGCCTAGGGGAAAACCAGGATGGGCAACAGATAGGAACTATAAAGATCTTGTTTTATCTTGTGCTGGAAGGGTTCAACGTTTGGGTGGGCCTAAGTGGGAATGAAATGGATTCAGTTAAAATATTCTTTTTAACTTTATCAATAGCATCACAATTAAAAAATGTAATTATTCCTGTTCACAGGTACAACCATCAGAAAACGTTAGATTTATTTAGCAGGATGTATAATCTGTTAGATGTAGGGGTATCAAAGGAGGTGTATCTAAGGGATATTGATAAATATGTAAATTTATATATTAAAGTGGTGGAACTGCTATGGTTCATATCTCCTGGGGTATGGCATCAGATTACATGGGTTGTGGTAGGGATTCAACAAAGTACGCTAAAGGGGATTGTTAAGTTAGCAGAAAGATACTTAGTTAACTACATAAATTTTGATCCAGATCTTGATACAAAGATAAACGAACATGTACATTTATATAATTTAAGGGTGCTGGAAAGTTTGTTAAGAAGAGATTTTGAAGTTGCTGTTAAAGGTATGGAGTATCAATTTACAAAGGATCTGGAACAAGCTATTTTTGAAGCAAAAGGGAAAAGCGTTCCACCTGTAGGAAATTACTTGTTTTACGTGGATCATACAGGAACACATAAAAGAAAGGAGAATTAAAAATGGAATGGTGGCATATATTCATAGCGGTATTTAGTATTTTGGGTGGTGCTTTGTTAGTTTGGCTGGAAGTAAATCATTTAAAGGATCAAGCGCAAAGAAGGAGAATCTTTGATATTGTTTCTTTGGCACATCAGGTAGTTTTTTGGGCAAAAGATACATTCCCAGGGCAGCCAGGGTTGGTTAAATTACATGAAGCCGTAAATGTATTAAAGAATTTAATGAAAGATAGGGGGTGGAATGTATCAAAAGCTGAAGCTGAAGTTGTGTTAAAAGCAGCATACCAGGAAGATTTAGCAATACCGGAAGAAGAGAACCCCAAATTAGCTGAAGCTAGACAGAAGGCAAAAGAAATAGAAAAAAGAATAAGATCTGAAATAAATAAAGCAGAAGAGAATAAATAGATTTGGGTGCTTTATACCCAAAATAGCCTTCCTGAAGGTTTCTTCCACCTCCTTTCCTTTAGGAAGGCTTTATTTTCAGTAAACAAATTACTTACTTTTGGATAGGGTGAAAAAATGAAAAAATATTTTTGGATCCATGAATAAAAAAGGCATTTCTTGACTATCTATATAATAGGGTTTTAAATTTGGGGAAGGAAGGTATTTTTTTATGAATAGTATAACATCATATATATTAATTGATAAGCAAAATGATAATATCCCTGTTCTATCTAATAATAATATGAAAGCTTTTATAAAAGATGTGTTAGAAGAACTATTTAATAATGGTTGTGTATTTGTTGGAAATAGTTTAAAGAACAGATTAGAACATGAAGGATGGGATTTTAAAATAGTAAAGGAAACAATAGATAACCATAATATTGGATACTTTGTAAAAACAGGAACGCTAGTATATTAAATTTAAATTGGGGGGAATAATGTATGAATGAAGTTTCTGCTGTTTTATCTTACTACGGTTTACTTCCAGAAAACCACCATGCCTGGGGCTATGCCAAAATAGAATGCCCATTTCATAGCGAAGGGTTTCCTTCTTTATATTTTGATTTTGAAAAGAAGATATTCAATTGTTTTGGTTGTGGTGCTAAAGGATCCCTGATTGACTTTGTTTCTAAAATGGAAGGGTTCAATGGTATTAAGGCAATTTCTAAATTAAACCATATTCTTAAAAAGCGCACAATCAAACCGATTATCCCAGAATATAAAACAAATAGAAAAGAACTGTTAGACAAGGCAAGGTTTTACTTTAATTCAATTCCTCATATAGAATGGAGAGACATAAAAGAACATTATTTGTTTGAACGTGGTTTTGAACCTGAAACTTTGAACTGGTTTAATGTTAAAATAAATGCTGATGATAAATACCCAATAATAATACCCATAACGGAGAATAGAAAATTTAAAGGTTATGTGTGCAGAAGCATAGAAGATGTTGAGGATAAATACAGATATAACCTGGGATTTAAAAGAAACAATGTGTTATTTGGTAATTATGATTGTGAAAGGGTTATTGTGGTAGAAGGTGTATTGGATGTAATGAAGTTATGGCAGTTTAAAGAATTTAGAGCAGTTAGTACATTGGGCTGGAACGTAACAGAGAAGCAATTAAGAAAGCTGGAAATTGCAAAGGTAATTATAACTGCCTTAGATAATGATGAAAAAGGAAAGGAGGGAAACAGGAAAATTATTGAATATTTTGAAGGGAACGTTTTTGAATTTTATTATGGAAAAAGAAAAGATATGTGTGAGTTAACTAGGAAGGAATACAAAAAGAAATTACAGAAAACATTTTTAAGGGGTTAATCAAAA
>PWVU01000092.1 GCA_003561715.1 Candidatus Kaiserbacteria bacterium
AGAAGATGATGGCTGCGGTCCAATTGACCGGGCCGAGCAAATGCCCGATTTGACTCTGGTAAAAATTCCGCGCTACGACCCCAAGCCACACCATGTCGATAGCGAAAAACACCACGACCGAGGCGGCATACGTTGTGAGGAGTTGCAGAGTGGTCATACAGAACCAGTATACACTACCGAAGTATTCATGCGATATGCTCGGTCCGCGCTTTGCAAGCAATACACATACATTCAACGCACATTTTGAACAAACGCCTCTTCCAAGATATCCACACACGCATGCTTCTCAGGGGCGCACGCATGTACGGTACACTAAAGCGAAATCCATGAAGAAAAACCGAGATAACCTATCACCCGTTACACAGCAAAAAAGTGTCTCCCCGGAGTTATATAGTATGTACAGTGAATGGCAGGCGTATATCGATCAACAATATACACATGCGCCACTTATTGAAAAACTAATCGGCCCATCAACAATTCGCATCATACGCGACGGCAAGAACGCGCAGAGTGACTATGAGACGTTTACCGTCAGCAAGTGGTACTTTCCCAATACCGACGATGACTCTGTCTGGATATGCTTCCCGGGAGTGGGCGCATTCAAAGAAACCCCTTTTCTGCATCCTCGCCACATTGCGGGCATACCTGAAGGATCTTTCGGGCCTCTGAAGTTTTTAACCCGACTTCCCAACAAGTTTGATCTTGTGCCCCACGAAGGGCATGTCTATGTGTTCAACGGACCGACTGCTATCGCAGGATACAGTCCCGAACAATGTATCCGCGCAACAAGAGCCGTTAAAGAGAAGGTGGATTCTATTCTCAATGATCACCCCCGAAAAAAGATCAAAGTCTTCTCATTCTCTGCTGGCACACACTTGGGATTCTATATTGCAAACCAGATTGGGAAAGAGCGCGGAGTGGTCGAAACCTGTATTGCGATCGCTCCCGGCGACAGTATTGGGTATGGATTATATAAAACCTGGCTGACCGCAGTTCTCGCCAAAGACTTATTCGAGCGAGGTATTACCATGGAAGAGTACGCGCATACAATTTCAGAGTTTGATCAAAAACATAATACTGAATATTTGCCATCAGGAGAAAACCTTGTCATTCATGCCGCTGATCGAGATACGGTCGTGCCAAAGTCTGAACCGCACGGCACAGACGATCTGGTCGCATTCCTGCGCTCTACAGGCAAAGCACCCACGTATATTGAGCACAGGGGTGCAAATCATTTCACCATTCCCCTTCGACTGATACTGCAGCAAGCGATGGGAAAAAATCCCTATGGACTGCACTCTTATAACGTTCGCACTTTGGTAAAAAACGCAAAGAGTGTGCAGACAAACAATGCAACGTCACCGTCTGTCACTCCCGATACAGAAACTCACGGGTCATAGGATAGTCCACAGTCTTTCCTTTAGAAAATACGATCTGGAACAATCCAATCTCCGACTGAGTGTAAGATGTCTCAGACTGAATAAATACACATGCGCACCCATACAGATAATAGCGCCACACGCGACGAAAGCGCTCGTCATAGCGAACGGGATCGAGTGCGTGAATCTCCTCCCAATGCGCATCAAAATTTTCCGCCCATGCCTTGAGCGTGTAATGGTAATGCCGACGCAAATTCTCAACATCCAAGATCTCTAAGTTATGCTTCGCCATTAATTCGATAGTCTCAGCCAGCCCCGGTAAATAGCCGCCCGGAAAGACATACTTACGTATAAAGAGGCCGGTCCGAGAAATACCTCCATGTATCGTACCAATGAAGTGCAGGAGCCCTATACCACCTTCCTTAGTTTGCTCAGCCATTTTTTTGATCCACGCCTCAAGCTGATCACGTCCCGCGTGCTCATAGACCCCGAGAGAGACATAGCGATCATAGACTCCGGTCGCTTCTCGAAAATCACATTCTTGTATCTCGATCATGTGTGAAAAACCTCGACGGTCGAGCTCTGCTTGCATCGCTCGATTCTGGTCGGGTGTTGGCGATACGTTTACCCCTTTCACTCCATATCGCTCTGCCGCCATCATTAGAAGCGGCCCCCACCCGCCCCCAATATCAACCATGGACATTCCCTCTTTCAAGTTTAATTTTTTAAGCACGTGTGCATTTTTAGCATCTTGTGCTTGACCGACGTTTTCTACCCCCTCTTTCCAGTATGCACACGTATACGTCATCGATGGATCGAGGTACTTCCGAAACATTTCAGTACCACGGTTGTAATGAAAAAGCGCGTTTTTCTTCGCTTGAGCAATCGAGTGATTGGAATACGTAAATTCATGCCAATGATTTCGAATAGTATTGAGTGGATTTGTGCCTGACTGCATCAAATACGAAAGCCGCATAAAGCCCAGAATATCACCTTCTATATCGATCTCTCCGTTAAAGTAACTCTCAGCAAAGCCAACATCTTGAAACAACATCGTCCGTCGCTCTGCGCGGGCCGTATTGAATGTCACCCGAACTGCGGGTTCGTCAGAACGATTGGTATAGGTTGTGCCGTCACTAAACGTGAGGAGAAATGATATCGGTG
>PWVU01000156.1 GCA_003561715.1 Candidatus Kaiserbacteria bacterium
AGCTTCTGCATATCTCGTTCTGGCGCTCGGTGGTGATGTCGATTGCGTTCATACTCTTTTTGTTCGGACTTACCCTCGGAGGAGATCTGGGTGTGGTGTATACTATCTATTCGTTGAGCATTCTTGTCCCAATCGTCCTTGCCATCTATTACTACAGCGAACACTGGAATTGGCAAAAAGTAGCGGCGGTTGCCTTCTCGGTCGCAGCGCTTGTATTACTGGGGTAGCGATGTATCGCAGGTGGTGCAGTCGAGACCTGTTGTTTGGTATGTTGATAGTGTTGTATTGCAGTTTTCTTACTGTGGTAGTATACCCGCATGAGTTGGGTGGTACTGGTAGCGTCGAGTATAGTACTAAAAGCGGGCGGAGGAATTTTTCGTCGGCGTCTGTTGGGCAGAAGCAATTCGGCGGATCCGTATGTAAGCGCGGCGTTTTTCAATTTATTTGCGGGAGGACTGTTGGTGATCGTAGCGCTTGTATTCGGTTTCAAGCCGTTCAGTATCGCTGATGTATGGGTTTGGATATTGATCAATATTGGTGCGGCCGTTCTTGCCGACGTGTTGCAATTCAATGCGATCAAGCATATCGATGCCGGAAATTTTGCCATTATAGAAAGCACTCGTATTATCTGGACCATTGCTGGCGCCACATTGTTTCTGGGGGAGGGGCTCTCACTGATCCAGCTCACTGCCGCAATGATCATCCTTGGCGCCAGTATATTGGTGTTGCTGCCTCAGCGCTCGAAGACCGCATACTCAGCACTCGGTTTCATGTTGGCTGGTATATTTGCCGCTGTGTATGGCTTGGCGACTATCGTAGACCGCATACTCTTTTCGGTAGTAGATGTTATCTCGTATCTTTCGATTGCTTTGCTAGTGCAAGGCTTGATACTGGTGTTGTTGTATTGGAAGCGTATGAAGAAAACCAAGGAGTTATTTCGGAAAGATAATTTTGTGCCGTTTGCCGGAGACGTGTTGTTTTTTGTGCCGTCGATCGTGCTCTTACTGGAAGCGATCAAAAGAACTGACAACCTGTCATTATTGAGTGCGCTTTTGCCCCTCTCGATAGTTCTGTCCGTGGTGCTCGCAGCCATCTTTCTAAGGGAGCGTGACTATCTTGGGCACAAAGTGTGCGGTGCGTTCTTGGCAGCCTGTGGAGTTGCGGTATTGTCGTGGTTCTAATGCCATACTCGTTTATCGATTGCAATGATTTGATTCAAGTTTACTGTTGAGTTGCGAGTACTCAGGCTGTTCGCTCTGTACCGGCACTGTTGTTGACTGAGCGAATCGTGTGCACCAGCTTGACGTTGTGGCGTTTTATCATTACATCCGAAAAATATGCTTTGTGTGTTGTGCGACATCGGGTATGATGAAAAACGTGACTGGACAGAGACTCAATATTTGGTCGACCATCCCCGACAGTCGTTCGCACGCACTAACGTCGACGCTTGCACGCATGAGTGGGTCTCAGTCGTGCGAAGTGATACGAGTCGTTGATTCATATCTGATCGACGCGAAGCTCTCCAAGAATGAGTGGGGAATCGTTCGTGCGCTCTTCTCTCATCCGCTTGTGCACGCGAACGTGCTCGGAGGCTCTCCCGCCCCCGAGCACTTTTTGTATGCAATCGAGATCGGTTTTTTGCCGGGAGTGACCGATAATCTTGCCTCGACCGTTGTTGAGACGATCGAGGATTCGCTCGGGCGGTCACTCAAAAAAGGGGAGGCGGTCTATACCGCAAAGATAGTATATCTCGATGGCGAACTCGATCGAGAGTTGGTCAGTCAGTTTGCATACGAGCTTCACAATCCATTGATCGAACGCGCAGCCATACTATCTCAGCGCGAATATACGACACAGGGCGGATTTCTACTTCGCCCGCCTCGAGTGACGCTGGCCGAAGAGACCGCGGTGAAAGATGTGTCACTATGGTGTTCTGACGATGAACTTACACTGATTGGGAAGCTTGGTATTCTCAACGAAGATGGTACACGGCGGGGCCCACTCGCCCTGTCGCTTGAAGCGCTCAAGACGATACGTACCCATTTTCATGCCTTGGGTCGACTCCCCACCGATATTGAATTGGAATCGCTCGCACAGACCTGGTCGGAGCACTGCAAGCACAGCATCTTTGCCGATCCAATTGATGAAATAACCGAGGGAATTTATAAACGCTATATCAAAGGTGCAACCAGGGATGTTCGCGCAAAGAAGGGCAGGGCTGATTTTTGTGTCTCGGTTTTTACCGATAATGCGGGCGCTATCGCGTATGATGACGAATACCTGGTGACGCACAAAGTGGAAACACACAACAGCCCATCAGCGCTCGATCCGTTCGGTGGCGCGATAACCGGCATCGTTGGTGTAAATCGCGATGCACTTGGGTTTGGCTTGGGAGCAAAACCTATTGCCAACACTTACGGCTTTTGCGTGGGCGATCCTGACGATACTCGTCCGCTCTATCGTGATCAGGCGTGTACCAATCCGCTCTTGCCACCGGCACGTATTCTTGATGGTGTGGTGCGCGGCGTGGGGTCGGGTGGAAACGAGAGTGGTATTCCGACCGCACTCGGCATGCTGTGTGTCGATGACAGGTTTCGCGGGAAGCCGTTGGTCTTTGCGGGGACGGTTGGACTCTTGCCGCGCAAAAAAGGTAAGCGAGCACTCCATCAAAAACAGGCGCGGGCGGGAGATTACATCGTGGTGGTCGGTGGTCGCGTTGGGCTTGACGGTATCCACGGTGCAACATTTTCATCAGAAGCGCTTGATAGCGGAAGTCCGGCCACAGCAGTGCAGATCGGAGATCCGATCACACAGAAAAAAATGAGTGACGCCATCGTTAAAGAAGCGCGCGATATGGAACTGTATACGAGTATTACTGACAACGGCGCGGGCGGGATATCATGCAGTGTTGCGGAGATGGCGCGTGAGTGTGGCGGGTGCAGAGTTGAACTTGAAAAAGTGCCGCTGAAGTACTCGGGTCTTGCGCCGTGGCAGATTTGGATATCCGAGTCGCAAGAACGTATGACTCTTGCTGTGCCACCAAAGAAATGGGACAAACTGCGTGAGCTTTTAGCCAAGCGCGGTGTTGAAGCGACGCGCATTGGTGAGTTTACCGATTCGGGCAACTGTGTCGTAGCACACGAAGGAAACACGATCATGGACCTTGAGCTTTCATTTCTTCATGATGGACGTCCGATCGTGTTCCAGCAAACAAAAGCGCCCCACATTGAGACCGCACCGGCACCAAAGACTCGGGCGGGGACGATCGATGCGCTTGTTTTGAAACTGCTTGCGCGACCGTCGATCGCATCAACAGCATTCATTGCAACGCAGTACGATCACGAGGTGCAGGGTTCTTCAGTCACAAAGTCGCTTCAAGGACGCGGGCAAGTATGCACGGAGTCGGCGGTACTTCGCCCGCTTCTGGATAGAGAGTCCGGCATTGTGCTTTCTCATGGATATGCGCCGTGGCTATCGGAACTTGATGCGTACGCAATGGCGGCAAGCGCAATCGACAACGCGGTTGCTGCTGCCGTTGCTTCCGGCGCAGACCCTGAACAACTCGCGTTACTCGACAATTTTTGCTGGTGCAGTTCGCATGATCCTGAGCGCCTGTATCAGCTCAAAGAGGCGGCACGCGCCTGTTATGACGTCGCGGTTGCGTACGGCACCCCATTCATATCAGGCAAAGACAGCATGTTCAATGATTTCAAGGGATTCGATGCGCAGGGAACACCGTGTATGATCTCAATTCCGCCAACGCTACTGATCTCGGCAATAGGAGTGATCGATTCAGTGCATCGTGCGATCACAACTGACTTAAAGCAGGCGGATGATTGCATATATCTCCTTGGAGATACGCTGGACGAGTGTGCGGGAAGTGAATACCTTGCGCTTGTAACCGGTAAGTCCCATGTGCTTCACGAGGGGGCACAGGTGCCACGCGTTGATGTGCAAAAAAACAGTGCTGTATACCGAGCGTATGCCCAAGCGGTCGGGAAGGGGTATATTGCTTCCGGCATGCGCGTTGGGCGTGGCGGACTCGCAATTGCACTCGCTAAAGCGTCGATCGCAGGAATGCTTGGTATGGATATCACACTTCCTGCGACAACACTTTCCTCGGATACATACCTCTTCTCAGAAAGCCAGGGTCGATTATTGGTGAGTGTAGATCCCAAACATAAAACCGCTTTTGAAAAAGTGTGCAGTAAGGTGTCGTGCACAGAGTTGGGTACGGTCTCTGAAATGCCGCGGATGCACATTACGGACAGAAGAGGTGCCGAGGTGTGCGTCCTGTCCCTTGAGCGTGCACGTCGCGCCTATCGGGCTACTTTTAAAAACTGTTAGTATGAAAAAAAGCACTCCTAAGGCATTGATACTTTCCGGTTACGGTCTTAACTGTGAGGAGGAGACCGCATTTGCGTTTGAGTATGCCGGAGTACATGCCGACATCGTACACCTCAAAGATCTTATCGATACTCCGAAACGTCTGTCGCGTTATCAGATTTTGGCGATCCCGGGAGGGTTTTCGTTTGGTGATCACACCGGATCGGGGCGTGCGTTTGCCAATAAGCTTACCAACCATCTCTCTGAAGAATTAGCGGCGTTCGTCGCGCGCGACACTCTCACAATCGGTATTTGCAATGGCTTTCAGATCTTGACGGAATGCGGGTTGTTGCCCGGTGCGCTCACATATAATGCGCAACCGCGGTATTTGACTCGATGGCTTGATGTGGCAGTGCGCGCAGAGACGTGTCCGTGGCTTTCCGGTATTGAACGACTAGCGCTTCCGATCGCGCATGGTGAGGGGCGATACTATCTTGACGAGTCGGGTCGTGCCGAGCTTTCGCGCACCAATGCATTAGGACTTCAATATGTTGCCGGCGCAATGTGTGAACATTTTGATCTCCCGCACAATCCGAACGGATCGCTTGATGATATTGCGGGCGTGACTGCGCAGAGTGGGCGGGTGTTTGGTCTTATGCCACATCCCGAACGCGCTCTTCTTTTTACACAGCTTCCGCATTATACGTACGAGCGCGATCGGTTGCGGCGCGGAGGGCAGCCACTGCCCGAACGGGGCCCCGGCTACGCGATCTTTGCTAATGCACGGCGATATTATGCGTGATGAACTGCGAGAAAAATGCGGGGTATTCGGTTTCTTTGGAGCGGGGCATGATGCCGCGCGCGTGACCTTTTTCGGACTGTTCGCATTACAGCATCGAGGTCAAGAGGGGTCGGGCATCTGCGCCTCGGACGGTACAACCTTATCGTGTCACAAAGGCGCCGGACTGGTCTCACAGGTCTATACCGAAGAAGACATGCAGCGTCTTCCGGGGCATATCGCACTCGGGCATAATCGTTATTCCACATCGCGTGGCGTGACCGATCATACGCTTGCCGAGGTGCAACCGTTCATGTCGCGATCGGGTAAACTTGCGCTTGCACATAACGGCAATCTACCAAGCGTTGTTGCATTACAGACCTTCTTAAAAGAGAAAGGTGTCGATGCCGACGGCAGTAACGACTCGAAGCTTATGCATTTGGCGATCGAGTATTACCTCGACCAAGGGCTTTCGTTGCCCGAGGCGGTCGAGCGTGCCTACCCTCTGTTTACGGGGGCGTTCTCGCTCTTGGTCATGGACAGAACAACACTAATTGCAGTGCGTGATGCTTGCGGCATGCGCCCGCTCTCGATGGGCAAACTTGATGGTGCGTACGTATTCGCGTCAGAGACCTGCGCGCTTGAGACCGTTGGTGTCGAGGTATACTGGGATGTCGGTCCGGGAGAGATGCTGGTGGTGACGGAAAAAGGAGCCACACAAAAACAACTCGCGCCCCCGACACCGAAATTCGACGTCTTTGAATTTGTCTACTTCGCCCGACCCGACAGTGTATTGTTAGACAGATCGGTGTACCAAGTTCGGTGGGACTTGGGAAAAGAGCTCGCCGAGGAAGCACCTATTGAGGCGGATATTGTAGTGCCTGTTCCCGAAACCGCCATACCGTCGGCTATCGGATACGCAAAATGTACGGGTGTGCCGTTGGAGATGGCGCTGTGCAAGAATCGCTACATCCACCGGACATTCATTGAACCCGATCAGCACACCCGTGAGCAAGGTGTGGGACTGAAACTGACCCCGCAACGAAGCCTCTTGTTCGGCAAGCGCGTCATTCTGATCGATGATTCCATCGTTCGCGGCACGACCTCAAAGCAGATCATTAAGCTTTTGTTCGATGCCGGCGCGCGCGAGGTCCACTTTTTGGTCGCGTCCCCGCCGGTGCGATTTCCCGATTTTTACGGTATTGATACGCCGGAACAACGTTATCTCATAGGTGCGCAACATTCGGTGCCCGATATAGAGCGGTTCCTCGGTGCAACATCGCTTCACTATCTTTCGGTCGATGGATTGGTGCGGGCAACAGGCGTGCCGCGGAGCACCCTATCGCTTTCCGCATTCACCGGCGAGTATCCCATCGACATTGGGGAGCGACGTGCCGAAGTGTCGTATGATGTATTTCATGAGGATACACCATCCTCGTCTCGTGAATAGAAAGCGCGGTATGAATACACAACCCATTACTCAAGAACTTCGCTTGGCGCTCCTTATATCGGGAGGAGGCACAACAGCGCAATCGATTGTTGAGGCGATACGAGAGGGGCGCTTGCGGGGTGTAACCCCTGCACTGGTGATCGCCAGTACACATACTGCCGCCGGCATCGAACGTCTGAAAAAGCACGGCATGGATCCGCGTGACGTGGTGGTCATTGAGCCGAAGAAGTATGCAGACCAAGAAGCGTTTGGCGAGGCACTCATTAACACTTGCAAAGAGCGCGGGGTGAACTTTCTCGGTCAGTACGGTTGGTTGGTAAAAACACCCGAGAATGTTATCACTGCGTTTCCGGGCATGATGACCAATCAGCATCCCGGACCGCTTGACCCGGGCAGGCCTGACTTTGGGGGTCACGGTATGTATGGAATGCGCGTGCACTGCGCGCGCCTCCTGTTCGTTCGTAGAACGGGGCGTGACATGATGACCGAAGCAACGTGTCAACGCGTTGCGGCGTCATACGATCAGGGCGCCGTACTGAAGCGCCGGTCGATCGCTGTATTGCCGGATGACACTCCCGAATCATTGGCGGAAAGATTGTTGCCTGTTGAACATGAGGTGCAGATAGAGACACTCGCAGACATTGTGGCCGGAGTGGAGCGTGAGCTCACACGAAATGAGCCGCTTGTCCGACCCGAAGAAGAGCGTATGATGCAAGAAGCGAAAGCCGAAGCGATCAAGCGCTATCCACGCGGGTAGTGCATACCTATCGAACATGAAACACAATATTCTCATTATTGGCAGTGGCGGACGTGAACACGCGCTCGCTTGGAAAATCGCACAATCACCACGGTTGGGGAATCTATATGTGGCGCCGGGGAATGCGGGGACCGGCGAGCTTGGCGAGAATGTCCCTATCGCGGTCGACAATCTTGAAGGCTTGGCGGCATTTGCGCGGGCGCACGATGTGTACACAACGATCGTGGGGCCCGACGATCCGCTTGCGCTCGGTATTGTCGATCATTTTCAGAGTAAAGGATTGCGTATATGGGGACCGACCTGCGCGGCTGCGCGCGTCGAAAGCTCAAAGTCTTTTGCAAAAGAGTTGATGCGCGAGGCACGCATTCCAACGGCTGAGTTTGAAACATTTACCGATGTGGCCAAGGCGCGCGCGTATGTTGATGCGCACGGCGCGCCCATTGTCATCAAAGCGAGTGGACTTGCGCTAGGGAAGGGAGTATCGGTATGTGAGAGTGTTGCCGAGGCGTATGAGGCGCTTGATGCGGCGATGGTAAAAAAAATTTTTGGCGAGGCCGGTGCCGAGGTGGTCATAGAGGAGTGTTTACGCGGGAGGGAGATTTCGATACACGCTTTTTCGGATGGTAATACTGCGCATATGTTCCCAACGGCTCAAGATCATAAACAAGCGTACGATGGCGATCGCGGACCGAATACCGGCGGTATGGGCACGATTGCGCCGGTGCCCTGGGTCGATACCGATCTGGTAGACTTAGCGAAATGCGACGTCGTACTTCCCGCGTTGGGCGGTCTTTCCAAACAAGGCACACCATTTGTCGGGTGTCTGTACCCCGGGCTTATGTTAACCGATGCCGGGCCGAGAGTGCTTGAGTTCAACGCCCGCCTCGGTGATCCGGAGACGCAAAGTTATATGCGTTTGCTCGAAACAGATTTGCTACCGATCATCGACGCGTCTATTGACGGCACGCTTGATACATGCGACATCGTGTGGAGTTCACAGTACGCATGCACCATCGTACTTGCCTCAGGAGGGTATCCGGGAGCATACCAAAAAGGAGTGCCGATCGAGGGTATCGAAGCGGCACAAAAGGTACCTGGCGTTGTTGTGTTTTATGCGGGAGTGGCAAGGGCGGATGATGTCCTTGTGACCGCGGGCGGCAGGGTGCTTGGGGTCTCGGCTGTTGGTAGCACGCTTGATGAAGCACTTGCGCACGCGTACAGTGCGGTCGAACTCATTTCTTTTGAAGGCATGCAGTTTAGGCGTGATATTGGACGACGTCCAGATGTCCCTAAGTAACAGCCAATATTTTTGATACGTCGGCAAGGCGTAAATCCTACGTCGTTTGTTATAGTTCCATTAGGTAGATCTGATGCCATAACGGGGAGAACGCAAGTGTCTACGAAGCAAAACGCCGGTCTGGTTGTTGCTGATTTCGACGGGACCATGGCCGACACGTTTGCGCCAAGTCCGAACGGGCTGGATGTGAACGAAGCGTGTCGTCAGGTGCTTGGTGAGATGTTCGGAATGCCGAACGCTCTCGAGCAAATCGGAGGACTCCAAAACCGTGCACCCAGAGAGCTGGTGGGTGCTGCGCTGAAAGTTTTTCCAAGTCGCTGGCAAGTGGCGGACACATTTCTCGCACGTCACTGCCCAGCGGGGAGAGGTTTTTTTGGCGACCTGCTTGCCGAAGCATTTGTCCGCCGCAAGCTTGATCTGCTTCTTGACGAGATCGGCGAACATGAGGACGGCATGTGGCCGGCGCCATGTGATGGAGTTGTGAGTTTCTTGCGCGCACGTGAGGTGCGTGGGACTCACTACGCCATCATTAGTTCGGGGCACGATCTCTTCATCGAGAAGTGTCTCGATCTTTGGGGCGCTCCGCGACCGATCGCTATGGTGACGGATGACGACCTTCGGGCGCTTCCGTGGCCGCCGCACGAGAAGGTCAAGCCGAGCGGTCGGCTGTTTGAACTTCTCTTCGACCGGTTCGGGGCGGCGGGGATAGCGATCCCGCCGAGAGAGCGGATCGTCTACATCGGCGACGACCCGATTAAGGACGGCGGACTGGCGGTAAACGCCAGTGTTCGATTTGGATGGTACAATCCTAACGGGCACAGGCACGAGTTCCCGTCGGGGTCGAAGGTCTTTTCGTTTAGCTCGTGGAGGGAACTCACGAGTGAGCTTACGGGCTGAAGAGCGGGAGGGTAATGCACGTGCATGCCCTCCCGTTTCTGCTATAATCCCTCTATGAAAGAGACACCCCCATGGTATGTGGTGACAGGTGGACCCTGTTCAGGTAAGACAACACTGCTTGAGGAACTTGAACGACGCGGTTATCGTGTAGAGTACGAAGCCGCGCGTTTGTATATTGAAGAAGAGCTCGACAAGGGTCACACGCTTGCTGAGATTCGCGCCGATGAAAAAGCATTCCAAGAGAAAGTCCTAACAAGAAAAATGACGGTCGAACAAGCACTGCCACGTAATGAGATCGTTTTTCTTGATCGTGGTATGCCTGATACGGAGGCATATTTGGAATCGATTGGTATCGTTGGTCATGCGGCTACACAACAGGCATGTGCGCAAGCGCA
>PWVU01000146.1 GCA_003561715.1 Candidatus Kaiserbacteria bacterium
AATTATTTGTATCAGAGTTTAGCGACAATGCCAAAGATGCTCATGAGCGTCTGGCCGAAGCTGTTGAGCTTGCACTCACTGAATCCAACGGGTTGCTTATGATTGAACATCCGGACGGCACCTATTCCACACTCTCCTCGAAATTTGTCTGTCCCACCTGCGGCGCCTCGTTTCCTGAAGTAGAACCGCGTCTCTTTTCGTTCAATTCACCCTACGGCGCATGCAGTAATTGTAATGGGCTGGGAACAGTTGGTTTTTTTAACGAGGATGTATGTCCGGTATGCGAAGGGAAACGACTGCGTCCCGAAGCACTCAACGTATTTGTTGGTGGCAATGCCTATGGAGAAGGGAAGAACATCATTGACTTTACGGCAATGACGATCGAGGAAGCGAAATTGTGTATTGCAAACCTCTCCCTGACAGACAAAGAGCGCTCGATTTCAGAAACTATTCTCAAAGAGATCGACAGTCGTTTGCAATTTATGATAGACGTTGGAATTGAGTACCTAACCCTAGACCGTAAAGCTAACACTCTTTCGGGTGGTGAGGCGCAACGCATTCGTTTAGCGTCACAGCTTGGTTCGGGTCTGGTCGGTGCGCTCTATGTACTTGATGAGCCTACTATCGGACTGCATCAGCACGATAACGACAGGTTGATTCAAACCCTTCTTTCCCTTCGCGACTTGGGGAATACCATTATTGTGGTTGAACATGATGAAGACACTATTTTTGCGTCTGATTATATTGTAGATATCGGTCCCGGAGCGGGTGTCCACGGAGGAGAGATCATCGTATCGGGATATCTTGAGGACTTGCTCACTGCTAAGAAAAACAACACAGGCTCTTTGACGCTTGCGTATCTGAGGGATGAAAAACGCATCGAGATTCCCGCTGAGCGCCGAAGTGATGAAGCCGGCTGGTTGCGCATACGCAATGGCTCTGCGTTTAATATCTCCCAGATGGATGTCGATATCCCGCTCGGTCGTCTCTCGGTTGTAACAGGAGTATCCGGGTCGGGTAAGTCATCGTTTGTCTATGAGATCTTGCACCGCAATCTCCTCGGACGCCTGGAGAAAAGCAAGCGTACCGCTCAGCTCTACAACTGTTCAAGCTTTACCGGTACCGAGTATCTTGCGCGTGTGATCTCCATTGATCAAAGCCCTATCGGCAGAACACCGCGGAGCAATCCCGCGACGTATTCGGGAGCCTTTACGTTTATCCGCGAATTGTTTGCGCAGACGAATGAGGCGCGTGCTCGTGGCTGGAAGCCGGGACGGTTTTCGTTCAATGTAAAAGGAGGACGTTGTGAAGCCTGCCAAGGCAACGGCACCATTGCGGTCGAGATGCATTTTCTCCCGACGGTCTACGTGAAATGCGATGTGTGCAATGGCAAACGGTTTATGAAAGAAACCCTTGAAGTGCGGTATAAAGGTAAGAACATACATGAGGTGTTGGAGATGACCATTGAAGAAGGGTTGGCATTTTTTGATGACATACCGGCAATACATGATCGCTTGCAGACGTTAGTCGATGTGGGACTCGGGTACTTACAACTGGGGCAATCGGCAACAACGCTCTCGGGCGGGGAAGCGCAACGAGTCAAGATCGCATCCGAACTCTATCGTACGCACACGCAGAAAACCATCTACCTGTTGGATGAACCGACGATTGGACTTCATTATGCCGATGTAGCAAAATTGATCGATATTTTACAATCATTAGTCGATCGAGGTAACACGGTATTGGTGATCGAGCACAATATGGACCTGATCAAGTGTGCCGATTACCTCATTGATATTGGTCCGGAGGGAGGCAGTAAAGGTGGCACGGTAGTCGCACGAGGAACACCCGAAGAGGTGGCAAAGCAAAAAGGGTCGCACACAGGCAAGTACCTGAAAAAAGTACTCAAGAAGTAATATTACACAACTGTTCTAGCGTTAGCGCAAGTGTGTAGAACTTGCTTGCCATCACGGGTATTGGCTTGTACTTTACTTGCATATGGAACAAGAAACGCGCCCCGTAGTATTAATGGTCGAAGATGATCTGATGTTGCGAAATATTGCAGACCGAGTGTTTACAGAAAAATTTAACGCCACCAGTTGCGAAGATGCACATTCTGCTTTGTCGTATATGAAGCAACACACGCCAGATGCGGTTCTGCTTGACATCATGCTTCCCGATATGAGCGGCATAGAACTGTTAGAACGATGGCGCGGTGATGAGACGTATGCAAACACCGCAATCATTATGTTTACCAATTTGTCTGAAACCAAAGACAGAAAAAAAGCGATGGAGCTTGGTGCTGACGGCTACTATGTGAAAGCAAACATAGATGTGACGGATCTGCCTGATCTTATTGTTAAGCATATTAAAAAGCGCCGTAATCCCGGCTGGAGTTGGCTCCCGAGTTGGTAGCTTTGTTTTGACTGGCAACCACGGGGTGGTTTTGCTAGCATAGTACTCTATGCGGCGTACTGATCTCGACGCAATATCGCTACCGGATGCGCCCGGGGTGTATTTCTTTGTGGATGCCCGTAACACGGTTCTGTACGTGGGGAAAGCCACGTCGATCAAAAGCCGAGTGCGCAGTTATTTCTCAAACGATCTGATACAAACTCGGGGACCGCGTATCGTCGATATGGTGACACGAGCACACACGGTAACCTTTGAAGAGACCGACTCGGTACTTGAAGCACTTTTGCTTGAGTCGGTATATATCAAAAAATTTCAGCCCTATGCAAATACCGATGGCAAAGACGGGAAGAGTTTTGCATACGTGGTGATAACCAAGGAACCCATTCCTCGCATACTGGTTGTGCGAGGTCGTGAACTTGACACTAAAATACCCAAGACGATGCGTTCGCACTGTTTTGGTCCGTTTCCGCATGCCGGGCAATTGAAAGAAGCACTGCGATTGATCAGAAAGATATTTCCGTTTTTCGATACAAAAAAACCCGTGACTGATGATCATCCCCATCAACGGGGTAAGATATTGTTCAATCAGCAAATCGGCTTGTATCCGGCGCTTGACGATTCCGCCGATGCGGCGCGTAGTCGGTATCAGAACAGCATCAAGCACATCGTTATGCTGTTCAAAGGACACAAAAAGAAACTTGTGCGTACGCTTGAGCGTGATATGCATAACCATGCAGAGCGAGAAGAGTTCGAAGAGGCGGCACGTATCAAACGTCAGTTGTTTGCACTCAAGCACATTCAGGACGTGTCGCTTATACGCGAAGATACATGTAAAAACGTCGGTATCAGAGTTGAGGCATATGATATTGCGCATCTCAGTGGCGCGCATATGGTGGGTGTTATGACGGTGGTTGAGGACGGCGAGGTGAATACTTCGGAGTATCGTCGCTTTACCATCCGTTCCGTACAGAGTTCTCATGACACTGCGGCACTCAAAGAGGTGCTTGAGCGCCGTCTTGGGCACGATGAGTGGCGTATGCCCTCATTGATCGTCATGGACGGATGTGTCGCGCAGAAACGCATTGCCGAGCGCACGCTAGCGCAATACGGTATACGCATTCCCGTAGTGAGTGTAGTGAAGGATGAACGACATCGCCCAAAAACACTACTGGGCGCGCGTGAGCATATCAGTCTGCGCGAGCAAGACATACTTCTGGCAAATGCGGAAGCCCACCGATTTGCTCTCTCATTTCACCGAAAAAAACGCTCAAAACTTACATAAGGAGCGCTTACATATAGGTCAGCGCGGTATACCCAGGTGCCGTTTGGCGGGTACGCCATGCTCGGCTACAATAGAGCTATGGGAACCAAAACCAGAGTGGGGGTCTTGCGCGGCGGGCCGTCCAGTGAATATGACGTGTCACTTCAGACCGGTGCCGCGGTGCTTGAACATCTCCCAAATGACAGGTACGAGCCACTTGATATCTTTATTGACAAACAGGGCGTATGGCATCATCGAGGTCGCCCGATGACACCTGAGCGGGCACTATCCCAGCTTGATTGTGCGTTTATTGCGATGCATGGCACGTATGGCGAGGATGGCATGGTCCAAAAAATACTGCGCACGCACGGAACGCCATTCACCGGCTCAGACGCAGTCGCCTCATCGATTGCCATGAATAAGGCGCTTGCAAAAGAGCGTCTCAAGCCGCACGGCATCAAGATGGGGTACAGCAAAGTTGTGCATCGTGACGACATTACCTCCGCATTTATTCATGAAGTGTTTCGTACGTTTCCGCATCCGTGCGTGATAAAGCCCTTGTCGAGTGGCTCATCGCACGGCGTCGCTATTGCGCGCACGTATCATGAGCTGTTTGATGCCCTGGTCATCGCCGCCGACCTTACCGAGAGGATCATGCTGGAAGAGTATATTGCGGGCACCGAAGTGACCTGCGGCATTATCGAGGATTTTCGAGGAGAGCGTTTGTACACCCTCCCTGAGATTGAGATCGTCCCGCATGCAACCAGTGCTTTCTTTGATCATGCCGCCAAGTACGAAGGAAAGTCGGACGAGATCTGCCCCGGACGTTTCACGCGGGAGATCAAGGACGAGATCGCGCATCTTGCGCGCATGGTGCACTCAGCACTTGATTTGCGCCATTATTCCCGCAGTGACTTCATTATCGGCAAGCGGGGTATTCATTTTCTTGAGGTCAACACCTTGCCCGGTCTGACCCCCGCATCGCTCTTGCCAAAGGCGGTTGAGGCGGTCGGGTGCTCGTTCAGCGAATTTCTGGATCATCTGGTGCAGCTTTCGCTCAAGCGCGCGTAATCATACAGGTGTATGTCGCTCTATTCTCTCTGTAGTACCACCGTACGCAAAGTGTCGGGGGGTAGAATTGCCGAAGAGCAGGTTCCGATTGTGCTTGCCCTCATTTCAGGTGTACTTATAGTTATATCCCTATTTATCGCTCGTAATGCATTGCAGGGAGCTCCGGCTGACCTATCCGAGGTCGAACATCTCTATGCTATTCCCGTAGAAGACATACCCTCGCCTGTTCAATGAATGACTCCCGCGGCTTCACCCTTATAGAGTTGTTGGTCGTTATCGCGATCATGGGCATTCTTTCGTCCGTGGTTCTTGCCTCAATCAGTGATGCGCGGGGACGAGCGCGTGATGCGGTGCGCCTTACGCATATGCGTGATGTACATATCGCACTCGAGCAATTCTTCGAGCGAAACGGTCATTACCCGATACACACCGCCGGCTGGGCGGGAGGTATGAATACGTGTACTGCGGGTTGGTTCACGTATGTGCCGGAATATATTCCCGGCATTGTATCGCAAGGCTTTATGCAGGAATTACCACAGGATCCGCGCGCCGAGACGTGCGCACAGTATTTGTATCGAAGCAATGCAAGCGGGAGCGAGTTCAAATTTCTCGTTCACAACAGAGTTGAGCGTGGACTGGTGGAACAAGGTACGCCAACAGCCCGATGCCCGGCGGGTTGTCCACCCACGTACTGCACCCAACACACCTTCGGCTTATACTCGCCGGGCGCCGCATGCTGGTAACTACTTGGTGACAGCCCGTACCGAAAGCGTGGTTCCTTTTTTTTCAACGACTTCTATTTCGGTCCCTTGCGTAATAGCATCTTCGCTTATTGCATTCCATCGGTATGAGTCAACCATCACCGCGCCGCCTTCGGGTGTGATCTCGGTCAATGCGCGCCCCGTTTTGCCGGGGAGTGATTCGACACCGGTCGTCGGTTTTTGCGCAAGCGCCACGACCGCATTGTGCGATATCCAGAAGAAGAGGATAAGCACCGCAAGCAACATCCCCAGGCTCGTAAAGACCGCCAATCCTTGCATATCGAGCGTAAAGAACGGCTCGTTGGAGATGAAGAAGAACGAGGCGATAAGCAAGAGACTGCCGACCGCGCCGAATATCCCGAACCCCGGGCTGAGTATCTCGATCGTCATCAGAAGCACACCCGCCAAAAAGAGAATGAAACCGAGTGTGGAGAGCTCTAATGATCCCATCGACCACAATCCCAAGAACAGTATAGGGATAAAAAAGAGTACATACTCGAATTCTCCCGAGCGAACACTGAAAATGATGCCGAGCGTGCCGATCGTCAGAAGGAGTGAGGCAACGACCGGAAGCGATATAAGCGCAAGAATATGCTCAAGCGTGTTCTTCTCTACGACTGTCACCGACGCGCCCCCCAGCCCGCGCGCTTCCAAGAGCTCATCTAATGAACGAGGAGTAAGGTCGATCATACCCGCCTCAAGCGCCTCGGCGCCCGTGTAGGTGAGATTGTCAGAGACAAACAGCGCCGCGGTCTGCGGATCTCGCTCGGTCTCTTGTGCGATCGAGCGTATCAGGCTTTCCATTGCGGCGACCGCTTTTGGATCTGGCGCTGTATCTCCGCCGAGTGTGCGGGGCTGTGCGGCGCCGATCGCGGCGTTTGGGTGGACTGCTGCGGTCTGTGCGGAGAGAAGAATGAACGTACCCGCCGAGAATGCAGAAGCGCCCGCATCTCCCACATACGCTGCGGTCGGCACCGTGCTATTGAGCATAAGTGCCACAATATCTTGTGTCGCACTCACCAAACCCCCGGGCGTATCGAGTGTGACCACAAAGAGCGCCGCGTCGCGCGCCTCGGCAATTCCGTGCGCGCGCGCCACATGCTGGGTAGTGCCGGTTGTGATCTCGCCGCGGATAGGTACAACCACCACGGTACCATCTGTGTCAGCAAAGACCGCGCTTGTGAGGAGTGTGAGCGGTGCCAAGAGCATCGCCCCCATCACTACCAGCATCAGCGAAAGAAGTGCACGCATACCAAGGTTACTTATCTTTATGCAGGAGTTGCTGGAGGGACCCCATGATCTCGACAGGGAAGAGGATCATGCTTCCTTTCTCGCGCGCCACTTCGTTCAGGGTGGAGAGATAGCGCAGTGACATTGGTGATCCGCCCAACACCTCAGCGGCTTCTTTGAGTTTTTGGGAGGCTTGGAACTCTCCTTCGGCAAGGATGATCTTCGCGCGACGCATACGCTCCGCCTCGGCTTGCTTGGCGATTGCGTTTTGCATAGCGTCAGGAATCTCGACATGCTTTATCTCAACACCCATCACTTTGATGCCCCATGCATCGGTCGCCTCATCGATCGCGTGATGCAGTTGGTCGTTGATCTTATCCTTTTCACTCAACAGGTCGTCAAAGGTTGCGTTGCCGGCAACACCACGCAAAGATGTTTGTGATATCTGCGAAGTTGCGATCAAGAAGTTCTGCACCTCGATGACCGACTTGACCGGATCGACCACGCGAAAGTACAGCACCGCGTCGATGCGCACCGGAATATTGTCTTTGGTGATAATGTCTTGCGCGGGCACATCCTGGGTGACCGTGCGCAGATCGGTCACAACCGCAGTCTCGATGAAAGGTATAAGGAAATACAGACCGGGCCCGCGAATCCCCACCATGCGCCCCAGGCGGAAAATAACCGCGCGCTCATACTCCTTTGCCATCTTGATCGCCATTGCGGCAAAAACGATAGCAATGACAACAAACCCAAAAAATGACCCCAAAAGCTCGAACATACTGAAAACGATTAATGAATATATGGTGACTATACCACAAAATGAAGAGGAAAGAGCAAAGATCAAAGAGAAAAGATGTGGTGGTTTTGCTACTGCACTTTTGACATAACATGTATTATGTAGTATAAATGCTACAGATTTGGCTTTCGCTCTGCTATGTGCGCGATTTCCATGTGGTAACCCACTTAGCCCAAAACTAGCATGTTAGATGCAGAAAAATGTTCATTCGTTGCTCAAATGTACATTTTTCTGCACCTAAACACACGGAGAAAGCCATGCGTCCGATGATCGCTCTTGCTCTCGCACTTCTCGTTAGCCCTTCGCTTGCGGAAGCTAATTCCGCATCGTGCTCAAGCGGGAGCCGACCGCTCTCGGGCACAAGCTCGATGCAGTCCAGTGGGACTGGATGCGCTGTTGGGATCACGTCTGGACGGCTGTGGTGCACTGCGTTCGGGGATGCGCACTGCACAATTACCCCGTCCCAACCAAAGGTGAAGGAGGGAGTTGGACCGCAGAAGCGCGGCGACACTCCTTTCGACGAAGGGTACGGTGACGAAACCGAGGACTGAGAACCTCGGATCGCAGTACCTCAACGCGGTCATGCCCCCATGGCCGCGTTTCTACTATAAAAATTCAAAACAGAATTTGGTATTGCATGTTGCTTGGAAAATAACCCCCCCTAAACGCAAAACACCTGTCAGATTCTGACAGGGTTTCCGAAAAGAAAGAACAAGCGGTTTGGGTGCTGGTGCACCCGGACCCAGAAGTCCGGGTGCAACCGAGCGGTCGATGTGATCAGCTGGCGCCGTCCACGCGCCAGAAAAGCGAGCTGTCGAAGACCGAGCCGTCGAAAGTGCCGAAGTAGCTCTTCTTCACCATCGGCGGGTGGTTCCCGACCTGAACGGTGTCGCTGCCGTAGATCACGGCATTGACACGGCCGCCGCCGCCCTCCAGCGATCCGCTGAGACCGGAGCCGAAGAACGACTCGCCATTGACGATGCCGGAGTAGGCATAGGTGCCGCCGGACACGAACGTGCACGGACCGGTGCAGCTCCCCGATTGGCTCGCGCCAGCATTGACAGTGCGGGTCACCGTGTGGCCAGCCGTCACGGCGTCGAGCTGGGAGTCACCGAGCACCACCATCTCGGCTTTGGCGGGTGCTACGGTAGCGATGCTGAGCATCAGCCCAGCGGCCGCGAGTGAAAAGAACGAAATCTTCCGCATTGGTATGGTTACCTCCTGATTGCGGTTGAGCACAAGTAATTTGACATTAAATTATCATTCAAGCAATATTGACACCTTTAAATACCATTGGATAAAAATAGCATTGTCGCAAGGCAATGATTCCATGGCTGTCCTTGTAGAGCGCGAACATCACCAGCGCCTCGCCATTGAAAATACGATTGTGGGGTAGGTAGGGAAGTGCTTATGCGAACTGCCAGATTAACTTCGTGTTCGCACATGCGTTGATTACTGTGCGCATACTATGGCGCGTATGAATACCCAAGAGATGATAGATCATCTTGAGCAAGAAATGTCTGAGCTTAAGACATTCGTTCGCGCGATCGTACCGCTTGATACCGAGGGAGAGAATCGGACTGACTTTGCGCGCGCGGTTGAGGGGACTCGAAATGAAAAGCCAGGCGGTCTGTACATGAGCGAAGGAGGTTTGCTGTGTATGAGCTAAGCAGACTATAGTCACTTACTACAGAATTTCGTTGCGCAAGTTCTGCATTGCTGATGGTTGAAACTAGCAAAAAAATTTACCATTTGATGTTATTGAATTGAATATGTATATTGTAAAGGCTCTAGCCTAGCACTTTCAGAGTAAAATACTCAGAAAGTGTTATAAATCAACGAAAAATCAGCCGCCGCAAAGTGCACGCCATTAAGAAGCACTTTTGCGAGGACATACCTGCATCCAAGACAGCACAGCTGGTGAGGGTGAATCGCAACACGGTCAATGCATGGTATATGCACTTCCGACTCGCGATCTTTTGGGATCGCACCAAGCGCAGACGTGAGAAGGTGGGTGGTGAGGTCGAGGTGGATGAATCGTACCACGGCGCCAAGAGAAAGCGCGGCTTCCACGGCAAGCTTAAACGAGGACGCGGCACGCAGAAACAACCGGTCTTCGGTATCTTCGAACGCGATGGTGATGTCTTCACCGAGCTCATTCCGGACTGCAAGAAGAAGACGCTTCAAGGCTTGATAGTGGGTCGTATTTCAAAAGAAACGGTCGTCTACTCCGATGGGTGGCGAGGGTACAATGGACTGGTGGATGTGGGGTACAACAAACACTATCGGGTCAACCATGGAGACAATGAGTTCTCAAAGGGAGGCGGTATTCACATCAAC